>DASPGQ010000835.1 GCA_035620555.1 Vicinamibacteria bacterium | reverse complement strand
CGTTTCCTGGAGCAGACGATTCACTACTGGCACGAATGGGTCCGAAACCTCGCCATTCCTTTCGAGTGGCAAGAGGCGGTCATCCGCGCGGCCATTACCCTGAAGCTCAACGCGTTCGATGATACCGGCGCGATCGTCGCGGCGATGACGACTTCGATTCCCGAGGCGCCGTCGAGCGGCCGCAATTGGGATTATCGCTACTGCTGGCTGCGCGACGCGCAGTTCGTCGTCGGGGCGCTCAACCGTCTGGGGACGACGCAGACGATGGAGCGGTACCTTCGATTCATCGTCAACGTCGCCGCGAATAGCGAAGACGGACGGCTCCAGCCCGTTTACGGAATCAACGGTCGCGGGACGCTGGCGGAGCGCATCGTGAAGGAGCTTCCCGGATATCGGGGCATGGGGCCGGTTCGGTTCGGCAATCAAGCCCACGTCCAGGTGCAAAACGACGCCTACGGCTCGGCGGTGCTCGCGGCGACCCACGTGTTCTTCGATCGTCGGCTGGCGACCCCTGGCGACGAAGCGCTCTTCCATCGTCTCGAGCACCTCGGTGAGCTGGCCGTCGACGTATTCGGTGAGCCGGACGCGGGTCCGTGGGAGCTTCGAGGAGAAGGCAAGGCTCACACCCACTCCGCGGTGATGTGCTGGGCGGCCTGTGACCGGCTGGCAAAAATCGCCCGCAGGCTCGGCCTCGCGCCGCGCGCGCTCTACTGGAGCCGGCAGGCTCGGCGGCTTCACGATGCCATCTACACGCGCGCCTGGAACGAAGACCTCGGGAGCTTCACCGGGAGCTTCGAGGGCGAAGATCTCGACGCGACCCTGCTGCTTCTGAACGAGCTCGGTTTCGTGAGATCCGACGACCCTCGCTTCCTGAAGACTATCGCGGCGGTCGAGGAGCGCCTTCTGCGGGGTGACTACGTCTTTCGATACGTGAACCAAGACGATTTCGGAAGACCGGAGACCGCCTTTACCGTGTGTAGCTTCTGGTACGTGGACGCGCTCCACGCCGTGGGTCGGCACGAAAGAGCTCGCGACCTGTTCGAGAAGCTCCTGTCCCGTCGCAACCGGCATGGGCTCCTGTCCGAGGACCTGGACATCGAAACCGGAGAGCTCTGGGGCAATTTCCCGCAGACTTACAGCATGGTCGGCTTGATCAACTCGGCTCGGAAGCTCAGCCAGCAGTGGGAGGAGGTGGTTTGAGCCGGCTGGTCGTCGTTTCCAATCGTGTTCCCATGCCGCGAGCCTCCCGACCGGAAGGGGGGCTGGCCACCGCGGTCCTCGCCGCCCTCGAATCTCGCGGAGGTCTGTGGTTCGGGTGGGACGGAACCAGCTCGGCGAGCTCGGACGCCACTCCGAAGCGCAATCGGATCGGGGCGGTCGACTTCGCCACCATGCCCCTTTCGAAAAGAGACTACGACGAATATTACAAAGGGTACTCGAACCGCGTGTTATGGCCCCTGTTTCACATGCGGCTCGACAAGATGGAATACCGGAGAGGGTTCGAGGAGGGATATTACCGCGTGAACGACCTGTTTGCGCGAAAACTCCGGCCCCTCATCGGCCGGTCCGATCACCTATGGATCCACGACTATCATCTGATTCCGCTCGGACGTGCCCTGCGACGGGCAGGTTGTCAAAACCCCCTGGGCTTCTTCCTGCACGTTCCTTTCCCGCCTTTCGACATCCTGCGCGCCCTCCCGGGTCACCAGAAGCTGATTCGATCGCTGGGCGCTTACGACCTCGTCGGGTTTCAAACCGACGTGGATCTGCTCGGATTTCGGAACTCCGTCGCCAGTTCGATCCATGGCTCGAGGGTTCAGAAGACCGCGGTGCTCATCGACGAGAGACCCACGCGCGCGGACGTTTTTCCCATCAGTATCGATGTCGAAGACGTCGCCTCCCGCGCCTCGAAGGGGCGCTCCTCGATCCAGGGACGGCGCCTCGTCGATAGTCTCCGCGGGCGGCGTTTGATCATCGGGGTCGATCGGCTCGATTACAGCAAGGGCCTCACCGAGCGTTTCCGAGCCTTCGAAAGACTGCTGGTCAATTACCCGGAGCTCCGCCAGACCGTCATCTTCATGCAGGTGGCTCCGCCGTCGCGCGGCGACGTGCCCGAGTACAAGAGCATGAGGCGGGAGCTCAACGCCGTGGCGGGTGAGATCAACGGAAGATTCGCCGAGTACGATTGGGTGCCGATTCGATACCTGAACAAGGGCTACGCCCGGACGGCGATCGTCGGCTTCCTTTCGATCGCGGAAGTCGGATTCGTGACGCCGCTACGAGACGGCATGAACCTCGTGGCCAAGGAGTTCGTCGCCGCGCAGGATCCGGACTCACCCGGCGTGCTGCTCTTGTCCGAGCTCGCCGGAGCCGCCCGCGAGCTCGAGACCGCCATCCTCGTCAATCCCCACGATGTAGACGGCTTGGCCGAAGGGCTGCATCGGGCGATCTCGATGCCGCTCGACGAGCGCAAGAGACGGTGGGCTTCGATGATGAAGGTGCTTCGGGAAAACGACATTCACCAATGGCGGCGCCGCTTCGTCGACGGGCTTCAGGCGAGCGCGAACTGAGATCGCTCAACCGTGGAAGCTTTTTACCGCGGCGTCCTCGTCGTCGAAGATCTCGAAGATCGGCAGGAGTTTTGCCATCGTCAGCGAGTTGTGCACCCGCTTGGTCGGGTTGAGGATCTTGAGGTTCCCGCCGAACCGCTGCACCGTGCGATGTCCCGAGACCAGCTCGCCCATCCCCGCGCTGTCCATGAAAGCCACGTCGGTGAAATCGACGAGGATGCGATTTCGACCCGAGGCCAGCAGGGTATCGATGGCTTCACGAAACTGCTCGTCTCCCCCTCCGCCGGTGAGTTGTCCGCCGAGGACGAGAATCGAGATTCCTTCTTTTTCGCGCAGGTCGAGCTTCATCGTGAGGCAGCTCCTTTCTCTATCCCGTCAACGAGCGTATCGTTTGCCAGTCGATCTGGACCTCGTAGCGCGACGTGAGGCCGGACACGAAGGCGTTCCAGACGCGAAGTCGCTCCTCGTTCAGGATCTGCTCTCTGAAATCGGCCACCTGGGCGTCGAATTCTCCCGGCGAGAATCCCGTTTTCTCGACGACTTTGAGGATGACGAAGCCGTTGGCCGCAGGAAGAGGCTCGGAAAAGACGTCGGGCTCGAGCTCGAAGGCTCGGACCGCCACGGCCGCGGATCGCCCCGCTTCGGGAAGCTGGCTGCCGCGGAAAAAGCTTTCCGTCGAGTGGAGCTCCACACCCTCGGCGGCACCGTCTCGAGCGAGAGTCGAACGCACTTCTTCGGCGCGTGAGCGCGCGAGCTCCATGACGCGTCGTTCTCGTGCGGCACTCTTGACAGCCTCCTGCACTTCTTCGAATTCGGGGATTCCGGCTTCGCGCTCCTCGAGCACCTGGAGAAAAGCATATCCGTTACCGAGGCGGATCGCGGGCGAGATCCCCGCCACGGGTGTCTCGAATGCGATTCGGACCGCGTCGCGAGAGCTCGAGAGCTGGGGCAGAACGTCTTCGCGGCCGAAGAACTGCGTTTCCTGGGGGACGAGCAGCTCGTACTCCGCAGAAAGGGCGTCGATGCTACCCGATGCGCGGAGCTTCGCCGCGGCGCTGTCGACGGCTTCCTCCATGAGCTGCCGGGCCTTTTCCTGCGTCAAGGTTCCCCGAATCTCCTCTTTGACCGATTCCAGAGGCCGGGTGAACGCTTCCTGCTTTCGCGTGACCTTGATGATGTGATAACCGAAGTTCGTGCGAACGAGGTCGCTGATCTCGCCCTCGCCGAGTGAGAAGGCGACCTGCTCGAACTCGGGCACCATCTCTCCGCGACCGAACGAGCCCAGATCGCCGCCCCGTACCGCCGAGCCCTCGTCTTCGGAATTCTCCTTCGCCAGCTCGGCAAAGTCCGCGCCTTCTCTGGCTCGTGCGAGCACGGCCTCCGCGGCCTTGAGGACCTCTTCGTCGCTCTTGTCCCCGCCGGTTCGGAAAAGAATGTGGCTGGCCGCGACCTGCTCGTTGGTCTCGTAGTTGAAAAGGTTCTGGCCGTAGTACCTCTCGATCTCACGCTCGCCGACCGTCACCGCTGCGGTAAAGAGCTGCGGGGTGAACGAAATGAAACGAACCTTTCGCTGCACGGGTCGGGCAAACTCCTCACGGTTGGACTCGTAGTAGCTTCGAGCCTCGTCATCCGACACTTCCACCGACGCTTCGAAATCGGATTTGGCGACGATAGCGTACTCCAGATGGAGCTTTTCGTTGCGACGACGGTACTCTTCTTCCAGGTCCGCCTCTCCCACGATGACTCCGTCGGTCACCAGGTTCTGCAGCCGCTGGCGCAGGAGATCATCCCGGAGCTGCGTCTCGAATGCCGCGGCGGTCATCGCGTTTTGGGCCAGGAGCCTGAGGTAGGCCTCGCGGCCGATGAACTTTCCACCCGTTTGGAAATCGGGGAGATTGACGATGAAATCCCGAACTTCCTCATCAGTCACCTGGAGACCCTGTCGCTCGGCCTCCAGGATCAGCATCTTGTTCTGGAGCAGCTCCCTGACCACGAGATTGTCGAATCCGAGCTGGCGCATGAGGCCAGGGTTGAACTGTGCGCCCAGCTGCTGACGGTATCGATTCTCCTGGGCTCGGTAGCTCCTCAGGAAGTCTTGAGCGCTGATCGGCGTCCCGTCCACCCAGGCAACATTGCCCGTGGCTCCGGCGAGGCCACCCGGGGACATGAAGTCGGGAATGTAGAGCACGATGAAGGCGAAGATCACGAGCCCGAGCAAGCTGGCACCGATCAGCCAGCCTATGCTCTTTCGATTGCGAAAATACTTCAGCATCGGCGAACCTCGAGCCCCATATCGTACCTCAGTCGTTGTACGAGCCGAAATTACTATGGTAAGCTTAACTAAAACAATGTAGATAAGCGCATGGCCAAGTACAACCCCTACCGGACCAACACCGGAATTCACATCGAGTGGTTTACCGTCCGGCGGAGCACTATCTACACGCTTTTTGCCTGTGTCCTGGGGCTCGCGGGGGCAGTCACTTGGATGTACGTCCAGCTCACTGATACCCGAGCCGAAGTTCGCGGGGACCGGCCTCCTCCGGCCGACGACAAGAGTGCCCGATTTCTCGACATGGCGGGAGCGGTGAAGGTTCGGAAAGCGGGCACCTACGAATGGATTGACGCCAATGCGGGCATCACGCTCACCAAGGATGACACCATCCGGACGGTGGGCGATTCTCACGCGCGCGTCCGCCTGTTCGACGGAACGGAATACCTGGTGAAGCCGGATTCGATCCTTGTCATCGAGGAGGCTTCGGAAGACCCCAACACCAAGGCCACCCGAGTAGCGGT
>DASPGQ010000834.1 GCA_035620555.1 Vicinamibacteria bacterium | reverse complement strand
AGAAAGTCGATAAGGAGCTCGAGGCCCTCACCCTCGCTCGTCGCAAGGTGGAGTCGTACGCCACGACACGGCGGCTCGTCGTCCATGTCCCCGGGATCGCGGAGAAACAGGACGACCGCAAGGAACAAGTGATCGGTCCGCCCCTCAACCGTGCGCGTGACGAGTCGGGAAACTGGAGCATGGCCGCGCTCGGATTCGCCAGAAAGAACGGGCTCGCTGCGCGCCGGCTTGCGACCGTCCAGACCTCGAAAGGCGAGTACGTGGGCTTCGAAAGGACGATTCGAGGCCGGAAAACGAAGGATCTGCTGCCCGGTATCATGTCGAGCGTCTTGCGTTCATTGAACTTCCCGAAGTCCATGAGCTGGGACGCGACGCTCCCCGACGGAGCGCCCCTCCCTTTCGGCAGGCCGATCCGATGGATGGTCGCGATCTACGGGGACAGAGTCATTCCCTTCGAGATCCGGATCGCGGGGGCTCCCCCGGTCAAGGCGGGGAACAAGACGAGAGGCCACCGCTTTCTCGCGCCGCGCCGAGCGAAACCGGGAGTCCCATTCGTCGTCTCCTCGTTCGCCGAGCTCAAGAAAGACCTTCTGAAGCACTACGTCGTTCTCGATGCAGAGCAACGGGCGGAACGCCTCGAGAAAGAGCTGACTAAGCTCGAGAAGAAAGCGAAGGCTCGGCGCGCGGGCGGCCTCGATGCCAAGACGGTGGCCGATATGGTCGAGTGGCCGGGGGCGGTGCTCGGACACTACCCGTCGGAGCTCCTGGCTCTCCCCGAGGAAGTGCGCCATACCGTTCTCATCCATCACCAGCACTACTTCCCCCTCGACGGACGCGCGTCCTTCATTGCCGTGACCAACATGGCATCGGACCTCAGTGGGCACATCCGCCGTGGCGCCGAGCGCGTCGTACTCGCGCGCTTACGGGACGCGAAGTTCTTCTGGGAGGACGATCTCGAGGCGGGGCTCGAGCAGAGGCTCCCGTCACTCGAGGGCGTCCTGTTCCACCCGAAGCTCGGCAGCTACCGGGACAAGACCGAGCGGGTGACGCGACTCTCTCTTTCCGTCGCCGAGCGCTGCGGTGCACGTGAGTCGCCGGTTCGCCGGGCGGCGACGCTCGCGAAGTGCGATCTAACGACCGGAATGGTTGGTGAGTTCCCCGAGCTTCAAGGCATCGTGGGTGGGCTGTATGCGCGAGAGCAGGGTGAGCCGGAAGCCGTGTGGAAGGCCATCTATTCCCATTACCGCCCGCTGGGTCTCGCAACCGACGACCTGTTTCCGCTAAACCGCGAGGGTGCGGTCGTGGCCCTTGCCGACAAGCTCGACACCCTGGCGGGGCTCTTCTCTGCGGGAGTGGTTCCCCGTGGATCCAGCGACCCTTTCGGATTGAGGCGGGCGGCACTCGGTGCGATCCGGATTCTGCTCGAAAGCCAGGATCGAGTCGGGATCGAAGTGGCGATGGCACCTTCCGAGCTGCTTCGTGAAGCACTCATCGGCGTACGCGAACAAAGTGCCAAGGTGGACGGGGAAGCGGAAACGAACCTGTCCGATTTCTTTGCCGAGCGGCTGCGTTTCGTCTTCGCTCGCCGTTATCGCTACGACGAGGTGAACGCCGTCTTTGCCCTTGGGGTTCTCGAGCGGCCCGTCCAAGAGGTCGAAAAACGTCTCGAAGCCCTGGCCGCTTCGAGGGGCTCGGAGGATTTCGCCGCACTTTCGACCGCGTTCAAGAGGGTGGGGAACATCCTGTCGGATCGACTCGTGGGAGAGGTAGACGAATCCTTGCTCTCGGAGAAGGCCGAGAAAGAGCTGTTCCTCGCCGTCGAGGGAATCAGTCCCCGAACGCGAGCCCACCTCGACGCGCTCCGTTACGAAGAAGCGCTCGCCGAGCTCTCCAAGCTGAGGCCGGAGGTGGACCGTTTCTTCGACGAAGTGCTCGTCATGGCCGAGGAGCAGCAGCTCAGGGAGAACCGTCTCGCCCTTCTGAAACGCTTGCAACGGCTCTTTTCCGAGGTCGCCGATCTCTCGGAGATCGTGCCGACCGAACGCGCCTCCTGACCATGGCGAGGATCCGGCGCATGCCCGACGGCCTCGCCAATCAGATCGCTGCCGGCGAGGTGGTCGAGCGACCGGCCTCGGTCGTCAAGGAGCTGGTCGAGAACTCCATCGATGCCGGCGCGTCGAGAATCCGGATCCTCGTCGAGAAGAGCGGAAGGGAGCGCATCCGGGTCACGGACGACGGCATCGGAATGTCGAGAGAGGATGCACGGCTCGCCCTGGAGCGTCATGCGACGAGCAAGCTCTTCTCTTCCGAGGATCTTTCCAACATTGCTTCGCTCGGCTTCCGCGGCGAAGCGCTTCCGGCGATTGCCTCGGTCTCGTCGTTCACCCTGAGAACCCGGGAAGCCGACGCGGAATCGGGGACCGAGCTCGTCGTCGAGGATGGGCGGCTGGTGCGCGAGGTGGAAATGGGCCTTCCACCGGGAACGATCGTCGATGTCGCCGGTCTCTTCGCGAACGTTCCTGCCCGCCGCAAGTTCCTTCGCTCCGACGCCACCGAGTCTTCGCATATCGCCGCGCAGGTGCACTCTCTCGCGGCTTCCTATCCCGACGTCCAGTTTCGACTGGATCACGGCAAGCGTACCGTCATCGACGTGCCGTCGGTCGCCTCCCGCCGCGAGCGGCTCTACCAGATCGAGGGCAGCTGGGTGGAGAGCGCGGTGGTCGTCGATGAGCAGGTGGGCTCGCTCTCCCTCTCTGCGTGGCTTGCGCCTCCCGCCGAGTCCCGAGGATCGAGCAGCCGGCTCCACTTCTTCGTGAACGGGAGGCCGGTCAAGGACCGCATCCTTCACCACGCCGTGACCGAAGCCTACCGTCGCGTGTCCTCGAGGGCCGGTGCGCCTTCGGTCTATCTCTTCATCGAGCTTCCCCCGGACCAGGTCGACGTGAACGTCCATCCAGGCAAAGCCGAGGTGCGCTTCGTGGATCAGCGGTTCGTCCATGCGGCGGTCTGCGCGACGCTGAGCAATGCCTTGGGGACGCAGAGACGGGCTCCGGAAGCGGCGATCGCGAGCCCATTCCACGGATCGGAAGGCGCTGAACAACGGGCACCGTCGGCAAACGGTCTTCAGATGGCCGAAGCGCTCTTCTCGAGCGTGTCGGTCTCGGAAGACATGCCGGCGTTCGCCGAGCTCGCCCGCCTGCCGCCCTCGCCCGCGGCTCAGTTTCGTTCGAGCTACATCCTCGCCGCCGATGGCGACGACGTTTGGCTCATCGACCAGCACGCGGCGCACGAGCGGATCCTCTACGAGGAGCTCGTCGACCGGGGCCCCGATAGGGGCCAGCAGCTTCTTCTCGCACCGGTCTCGCTCGAGCTCACTCCGGCAGAGCGGGTGACCATGGAAGAGGAGCTCGAAGCGCTCGTATCGTACGGCTACGAGATCGAGCCGTTCGGCGGAGATGGCTTCCTGGTGCGCGCCGTCCCCGCTTGCCTGAGCGGGATCGATCCCGCGAGGCTCATCCGCGAAGCGCTCTCCGAGCGCGAGCGCGAATGCCGCACGGCGACGGTGCGCGAGGCACAGAGCCGGATCGCGGCACGAATCGCTTGCCATGCCGCTATCAAAGTCAATTTCCCTCTCGCCCGGGAGAAGATGGACTATCTGGTGAGAGGCTTGTGGCGCGCACGCGAGCCGACGGTCTGTCCCCACGGCAGGCCGACCACGCTCCGGATCGGAAGAGAGCAGATCGAAAGGAACTTCGGGAGGATATGACGCGGCGGAAGAGGGACGTCGCCTGGCTCGGCTGGGGCATCTACTACGTTGGTCGGGGACTCGAGCTGTTCGGGCTCATTCTCGTGACCTGGGCGATGTTCCTTTTCTTCGGTTCGAGCGAGATGCGGCAAATGTTGGCGATGACCGGCACCGGAGGTGCCTTCTTCTTCATTGGCTGGCTCCTGGCGAGAAGGAATCCCCAAGCTACGAACAGATGACCATGCGGAATGTCTGTCTCTTCGTCCAGGTGCTCTGGGCCACGAGCGCAGGGGCCCAGAGCGTCCCGCCCCGCTTCACTATGGAGTGGGAGCAAATCGCGAAGCGCATCGTCGAGCGACTCGACCTGAAAGAAGGGGAGACGTTCCTTGCGGTCGCCCACCCGGGGCTCTTCGACGAGCTCATACCTCACCTGAGGTTCGAGGTCATGAAGGCAGGTGGCGTCGATCTCGGGGTGATGGATGTGCTCGGAGAGCCAGTGCCCTCTCACTGGAGCGAAGAAGCGCTTCGCGACGGCGGCCAACGGGCACGATCGAAGCTTGCCGAGATGCTCGACGGCGTCGACGCTTCCATCATGCTCCCCGGTGCGCGGCCCGGCCAGCCCGTCTACGCCGCCATCCAGGACCTGTTGCGCTCGGGGCGGGGGCGTACGGTGCATTTCCACTGGCTCGAGAATGGAAGTGCGTTCACGCTGGCGGGACAGCCCCTGCCCCCGAGGCACGTCATCGAGGCGGTCTATCAACGCGCCCTCCTCGGGACGGACTACCGCGCACTCGGCGAGCACCAGCGTCGTTTCGAGGCGGCGATGCGTGCGGGAGAGATCCGCGTCACGAGCCCCTCGGGCACCGATCTCCGTTTCCGCATCGGCGATCGGCCCGTCAACTTCCAGGACGGGGACGCGTCGGCGGCCCGCGCGGAGCGGGGTGTCGTTCTCATCGATCGCGAGATCGAGCTCCCTGCGGGGGCGATTCGCGTCGCGCCAATCGAGGAGAGCGTCGAAGGCACGATCGTCTTTCCCCCGTCCCAATGGGGTGGACGGCCCGTCCACGAGCTCGCGCTCGTATTCGAGCAAGGCCGGGTCGTCTCCGTCCGTGCGGCTTCCGGCGCCGAAGCGGCGGAGTCGGAGATGGATGGAGCCGGGCAGGCGGGCCGATCCTTTCGCGAGTTCGCGCTCGGATTCAACCCTCACCTCGCGGTTCCCGAAAACGGTCCGTGGATTCCGTACTACGGTTATGGCGCGGGTGTGGTGCGGCTCTCGCTCGGCGACAACTCCGAGCTCGGCGGTAACGTCGGAGGCGGCTACGTTCGCTGGAATTTCTTCACCGACACGACCATCACCGTCGACGGTGACGCCTGGGTGGTGGAAGGCAAGCTGATGAAGTAACGGGCTACTCGCCGATGATCTTGATGAGAACGCGCTTAGGTCGTCGGCCGTCGAACTCGCCGTAGAAGATCTGCTCCCACGGACCGAAGTCGAGCTTCCCATCCGTGACTGCCACGACGACTTCGCGGCCCATCACCTGGCGTTTGTGATGGGCATCCCCGTTGTCCTCCCCGGTCCGATTGTGGTGATAGCGCTCGGGACTGGGATCGTAAGGAGCCAGCCATTCGAGCCACTTCTGGTAGTCCTCGTGAAGACCGGGCTCGTCGTCGTTGATGAAGACCGAGGCGGTAATGTGCATCGCGTTCACGAGACAGAGCCCCTCCCGCACCCCGCTCTCGCTCACGGCATCGCTGACTGACTGGGTGATATTCACGAATCCAAAACGTTCGGGAACCGTGAACGTGAGCGTCTTGCGCAGGGACTTCATCCGCCGATGCCGTCGGCGGTGAAGAAAGCGACTACCGAGTCCAGCTCCTGGCTCAGCTTGTCTACCCGATTGTGGAGCAGATCGCGGATGGAGAGAAGACCGAGAACTTGATCGTGATCGTCCACCACCGGGAGATGCCGGAAATGATGCTCGCTCATGGTCGTGAGAGCATCACCCATCGACATGTCCTTCTTGGCGGCGGTGCAATTCTCGGTCATCACCTCCGACACCGGCGTTTTCTTCGGGTCTCTACCCTCGAGGACGACGCGTATCATCAGGTCCCGCTCGGTAAATATCCCCGCGAGCTTGTTCGCCCTCGTCACTGCGACCGCGCCCACGCGCCGGTCGTTCATCAACTTCACGGCGTCGATGACCGGGGTCTCGGGAGAGACCGTCGCCGCCGGAACGCTCGCAATCTTCAGCAGATCCATAGCGCCCCCTTCCTCCTCATCGTCGGATCCCGATTCTATCAGATGCCGGGTCCGGGGCTGATGAGGAAACGCCAACTTGTTGTTACTGTTTCGTTAAAACATCTGCACCCTCCGGGTATCGCACGGATGAGATGGCGAACAGTTTGAACCTGCAGGAACCCCGGATCGAGGTTAGACTGCGGGCGTGCACGTCGACGCACTCGCTTTCGGTCCGCACCCCGACGACGTCGAGCTGGCGATGGGAGGAACGCTCCTCAAGCTCGCCTCGTTGGGCTACCGCACCGGCATCATCGACCTGACATCGGGAGAAACGGGTACGCGGGGAACGCCCGAGGGTCGAGCGCGGGAAGCGCAGGAGGCTGGCCGTATTTTGCGGGTGTCGGTTCGCCGGAGCCTGGATCTCGGAGATGGCCGTCTCGAGACGTCGTTTCCGTCGAAGGTGGCGGTGGTCGAGGCGATTCGCGAGTACCGGCCACGACTCGTCTTCACCAACTACCCCGAGAACAATCATCCCGACCATGCCGCGGCAGGACCGCTCGTGGCGGAGGCCTCCTACCTCGCGGGCCTCGGGAAGCTCGAGGCGAAAGGGGAGCCCCATCGCCCAAACCGCGTCCTCTACTACCTCGTGCCTCGCAAGGTCTCGCCTTCTTTCGTCGTCGATGTCACCGCCTTCCATGAAGAGAAAATGCGCGCTGTTCGGGCCTATGGCTCGCAGCTATTCGACGAATCGAGCCGAGAGCCGGAGACCTACGTCAGTCGCCCGGGTTTTCTCTCGAGAATCGAGAGCCTCGATCTCTATCACGGCGCGCTCATCGACGTGGACTTCGGGGAGGCGTTCTACGTTCGCGAAGCCCTGGAGGTGGACGACCCCGTGCGGTTCTTCGGTCGTCCATTCACTCGTATTACTTGATCAAGCGCCGTGAAGATCGCCATCGTCTGTTATCCGACTCACGGGGGAAGCGGTGTGGTCGCCTCGGAGCTCGCCCTCGGGCTCGCCCGGCGCGGCCATCGGGTCCATATCGTAAGCTACGCGGTGCCGTTCAGGCTTCGGGGCTTCCACCCCAATTTGCACATGCACGAGGTCGAGGTATCGACCTATCCACTCTTCAAATACCCGCCTTACACCCTGGCGCTGGCTACGAAGCTTGCGCAGGTGGCGGTCGACGAGGAGATCGACGTCATCCACGCGCACTACGCCGTACCCCACGCCGTCAGCGCCCTCCTGGCGAGACAGATTCTCGGAGGGCAGGCACCGAAGATTGTGACGACCCTGCACGGTACCGACATCACCCTCGTTGGCGCCGACGAATCGTTCCACCGGGTGATCAAGTTTGCCATCGAGGTATCGGATGCGGTCACGACGGTCTCGCAGTACCTCCGGGCGAGAACCATCGAGGAGTTCTCGATAGAGCGCGCCATCGAGGTCGTCTACAACTTCGTGGATACGTCCCGGCCGCTCAGGCAATCGGCCGCGAGAGAGCACTGGGCTCCCCGGGGGGAGAAGATCTTGGTACACGCGTCGAATTTTCGTCCGGTGAAACGAGCGGGCGACGTCGTGGCGATCTTCGATCTCGTCAGGCGGCGCATGCCGGCGAAGCTGCTCCTGGTGGGCGAGGGCCCCGACCGGATCATGGTGCGCGATCTCGTCAAAGATTCGGGACGCCAGGAGGACGTCCACTTCCTCGGGGAGCAGGACGACCTGGAGAGCATTCTGGCGTCGTCGGATCTCTTGCTGCTTCCGAGCGAGGAGGAGAGCTTCGGTCTCGTGGCGCTCGAGGCCGCGGCGGCGGGCGTGCCCGTGGTGGGGAGTCGGGTGGGCGGTCTTCCGGAGGTCGTGGTCCACGGCGAGACCGGCTATCTCCTCCCGGTCGGCGAGACCGGTCCGATGGCCGAGGCCGCGATCGCGGTGCTATCGACCCCGTCCGAATGGAAGAGGCTGTCCGAGGCGGGGCGGAAACGCGCGGCCGAGAGGTTCGATGCCGCCTTCATCGTTCCGCAGTACGAGCACGTCTACGAGAAGCTCGTCTCGGCTTCCCCGCCCCGGTAGGATGTCGAGCACGAGTGGCTGAACGGGACTACTTGTCAATCACGTGGATCGTGTCGACTTCGAGCCAACCCTTGAATGCCACCGACCCCGAGCTCGAGAGATCGAGCTTGTCGAGCCCGTCCAGGCGATAGAGCCGGCCTCGCGAATAGAGCATGGGCCGTTTCCCCTCGCGAATGCAGCGTTGGGCGCATTCCAAATGGAGCGCCCCCATCTTCCCTCCAGAAACACCGCAGTCCTCATCGGTCAGAGTGCCCGTCCATTCCCGAATCTCGTCGGGTGCGGCGCGGGGGCGAGGCCGCGGAAAATCGTAACGGAGGATATGGACGGACCCCGCGGTCGCCACGACGGTCTCCTCGTGGATCTGTCCATGACCGGCGTCGAGTACGAGCACATGAGGGCCGGGAGCAATCGATCGGAATTCGCCCGGAGCGATCCCGGCGGGCTTCCCGTCGAGAAAGACACTCGTGGTGCCGGTCGTTTCGATGCGGAACGTGGCTGACCTGGAAATGGGCGCTGCTGGTTGCGGGATCGGCGCGATGGGCTCTCGCGCTTCTTGTCGGCGAGCCGCCCGTTCCGGGGAACCGGCCGCCTCCTCCTGCATGGTTGCCGACACCGTGCCGGACGTCGGCTGCGGGGGGCCATAGGCGATGCTGGTTTCCGAATCGGGCCACAGCGCATACAGGGTGGCGAGCAGCAGCGCCACCAAGAAGGTTGCTGAGGCCAGCCGCACGCCCGGCCTCCGGAATTGGCGCACCCACGACGGGAGTCCCAGAGCCGGAATCAAGGCGCGCCGAAGGTCAGCGGCATGGAGGGTCACGGTCGCTTTTTGATCCGCAGACTCTTCGAAAGCCGCGGCGAGCTCACCCGCGGTCTGGTACCGGTCTCGGGGCTCCCGGGCCATCGCCTTGCGCAGGACGCCACTCACCGCCGGGGGAAGGGCAACGCCTCGGGGCGGCACCGGAAGCGTCTCGGTGAGGTGCTTCACCAGGATTCCGACCGCGGTCTCTGCCGTGAAGGGCACGTGGCCCGCGAGCAACTGATATGTCATCACTCCCAGCGAGTAGACGTCGGAACGATGGTCGACTTTGTCTCCCTTGCACTGCTCCGGCGACATGAACTCCGGAGTCCCCACCACGTCGTTCGAACCCGTCGTCACGTCGTCGCGGCGGAAAGGCTTCGCGATGCCGAAATCGAATACCAGGCACTTGAGATCCGGCGTAACGAGGACGTTGGAAGGCTTGATATCCCGGTGAACGACACCGGCGTGATGCGCCGCATCCAGGGCGTCCGCGACCTGCATCACGACTTTGACGACGCGATTGAGCGGCCAGGGCTGGCCGGTGAGCTGGCTTCGGAGCGTCGAGGCGTTCCCCACGTATTTCATGACGAGGAACGGTCTTCCCTCGTAATCGCCGGCGTCGTAGATGGGAAGGATGTGGGGGTGGTCCAGCCTGCCGAGGAGCTCGACTTCCTGGCGGAATCGCCTCACCCAGCCCAGATCCTGGCTGACTTCCTGGAGGAGAACTTTGATGGCTACATCGCGCTTGGTGGCTGGGTGGAACGCCTTGTAGACCTCCGCCGTCCCGCCTCGACCCAGAAGCGAGAGAATCCGATAAGCACCTACCTTTTGGCCAACGAGTTCCAATCGCGGTCTCCTCCCACCGATCGATCTCAACGATCGCCGATCGCGGTTGGGGAGTCACCCACAGGCTAGTGACTCGGTACTCAAAACGCAAGGGAGAGCGAAACCCTATGGGGAGAACCCCACAGTGCGGTCTTTCGGGAGTCCATCGACACCGGTAAGGGGCTCGAGTTTGGAGTCTGCTAACATGATTGGGAGTAGCCGAAAAAGTGAATTCTCCGCAAAAGCTCGCGCGGTACGAGCTCCTCGAAGAGATCGGCCGCGGCAACATGGGCGTCGTCTACAAAGCGCTCGATCCAGCCATCGGTCGGGTGGTCGCGATCAAAGTGGTCCGGCTGGGGTTCTCTCCGGACGATCCGAAACGTCGCGAGTTTCTCGAGCGCTTCGAACGCGAAGCGAGCATCGCCGGACGACTCAACCACCCCAACATCATCTCGGTCCACGACCTGGGGCTGGAAGACGAACCGTACCTCGTGATGGAGCACTTTCCCGGCACCGATCTCTCGCGTCGGATCGCGAGTGGGCCGCTGGATCCCGCCGAAGTGCTGCGCGTTCTCGAACAGCTGGCCGAAGCGCTCGGCTATGCCCACGCCCAGGGTGTGGTTCACCGCGACATCAAACCGGCGAACGTGCTGTACCAGCCTGGACCGCAGGTGAAGATCGTCGATTTCGGTATCGCGAAGATCGAAAGCTCGGAGTTGACCCGAACCGGGGAGTTCATCGGAACGCCCGGCTATATGCCGCCGGAGATCTTCTCCGGCGGCAGGGTCGACGGCAGAAGCGATCTCTTCTCCGTCGGAGTGCTGGCGTACCACCTCCTCATCGGAAAACGGCCCTTCGACGGGCGAAGCGTGAGCCAAACGATCTACCGTGTCTTGAACGAAGAGCCCCACCCGCCTTCCGAGGTCCGGCTCGGCCTCTCTCGTGATTGGGACGTCATTTGCGGGCGGCTTCTGGCGAAGGATCCGGCCTTGCGCTACGAAAACGCCGAGGCACTCCTCGGGGATCTCTCGCGTCTCGATCCCGCTCGATTCGAGGTTTCCGCCTTGTCCGACTCGCCCACGATACCGGTCAGGGTCGGAAAAAAGAGCGCTGCTTCCCGGCTGCGCTTGATGCTCGGCGTTTTGTTTGTGCTCGCGCTCGGGCTCTGGTTCGTTCCATCGGGCGAACGCCCGGTCGTCGCTCCTCCGATGATGGCGAGAGCTCCGGAGACAGCGGGATCATCGGGGACCGACGTGAGCCGACCGATGGAGCCTCTAGCCTTTGTGGCACGGCACGAGCACCTTCTCGGCCACTGTACCGGCGACCTGACACTGTCTTCGGAAGGAGTCCGCTTCGAGAGCTCTCGCCACGACTGGCACTGGCGTGATGACGAGATCGCCTCGCTCGAACGGACGAGCGAGACCTCGTTCGATCTCGTGGCGCGCACGGCGGAGGGTGACACCGAATCCTACCGGTTCACCTTTCTCCGTCCCGACCTTTCGCTCGAAGATTGGGAGCGCTTTCGGTCTAATCACTAGCTGGTCATCTCGATCGCAACGCGGGCAATCTCTCTCGCCCGCAGAAACCCCATTACTTCTCCGCGACGCCGAGGGCGGCGATAGCCTCCGTAAATGGCGTGCCCGGCACGAAGCCAGAAGCAGTCCACCACCGCGAAGCCGGCTTCGGCGAGCCAGAGGAGCTGCGACGCGAGGGGCGCGGGCCTGTCCACAGGATCGGGATATCGGTAAGTGTTCCAATGCTCGGTCTCGAAGAACTTCCCGACCGCGGCGTCGCCTGCCCGCACCGCCCGTTCGCGGGTCGCGAGATCCCAGCTTTCCCGGAACAGCTCTAGGGCTTCCTCGCGCTGGGGAGCGACGAGATCACAGATGATGAACGCGCCGTCGTCGGCGAGCTCATCGTGGATTGCGGCGAAAACCCGTCTCTTTCCTTCGTCGTCCAGGTGGTGGAGACACAAGGATGTGACGACGGCGTCAGCGTCGCGGCAGCGATCCAGCCATTCGGAGGATTCGAGAACGAATTCGAGTGCGCGAAACCGACTCCCGAAGCTCTTTAGGCGCTCGGACGCGTGCGCCCGCATGCTCGCCGAGCCATCGAGCGCCGTCACCTCGGCCCCGGGAAACGCCTCGAGGATGCTATAGCTGAGCGCGCCCGTACCCGCACCGAGATCGACCACCGTGGCCCTAGACGCGGTGGGAAAGGGAAGCAGACAGAGCATCGTGGCGATGTGGCCTTCCCGGTCCGGCACGGCCACGTTCGCGAGACGGCGATAGGTCGCGCTGTCGTTCTCCGACCATGGCTCGTCCATCGTAAGGTCTCCCGACGAGATTCTATCGTGCGGCTGGTGCCCGCAGCCTCGAATGGACTATTCTTCCTCGGTCGATGATCGAGACCAAAGAGAGCCCGCCGCGCTGGATCGAGCCCAGCGGAGCCGGCGAAAGCCGGCTGGCTCTCGATTTCGTGCCCGCGGTCGAGCCACACGCCCGACTCTGGTTCTTTCTCCACGGGCTTCACTCCAACCGTCGAGGAGAGAAGGCCCTCTATTTCGCGAGGCAGGTCGCTCGTCGAGGCGACGCCTTCGCGAGTCTGGACTTGACCGGCCACGGCGACTCCGAAGGCGATTTGAGCGGGCTATCTCTGACGCGAAACCTCGCCGATCTGGCAAGAGGCCTGGATTACGTGGAGAAGCTCGAAGGTCCGTTTCGTGCGATCTACCTGATCGGCTCGTCCATGGGCGGACTCACCGCGTTATGGTTCTCGGCTCGCTCTCCCGGCCTGGTGACGCGGAACATCGTCATTGCGCCTGCGTTCGAAATGGCGGGGCGGCTGCTCCTGTCCCTGGGACGCGCGCGGGCACAGCAGTGGCGTCGCGAGGGTCGAGCGCTCATCGATACCGGCATCTCCGCGTTCGAGCTGAGCTACGGTTTCGTCGAAGATGAATCCCGCTATCCCACCGCGAGTCTCATCCAACGGCTCAAGACCCCGAGCCTGATCCTGCATGGTTCCGACGACGAGGTGGTGCCGTGTCAGCTCTCGCGCCAGTTTGCTGACCGTCTCATGCACGTGGAGCTGGTGGAGATTACCGGGGGGGACCACCGGCTGACGGCTCACAAGGAAAGGCTATTCGAGATGATGTGGCACTTCGTGGGCCCGGGGCCTTGAGGAATCAGACCGCCTGAAGCGCGTAGGTAGCGAGACCGATGGCGACGACCCGGTCGTTTCCTTCGACGACCTCGATCCGGCACATGGCGAGCGTCCTGCCCTTGCGGACGACTTCGCCGATGGCGAGCAAGTCACCCGTCACTCCCGTAAGGAGGCTAATCTTGAACTCGACCGTCTTCACCGTGGCTCCGGGGGAGACCGAGCCGACGGCGAAGTTACCCGCCGTGTCTCCGAGGAGCCCGATCAGTCCGCCGTGGATCACGCCGTGGCCTTCCTCGAAGTCCTTGCGAAAAGGAAGCCGGACCCGCGCGACGCCGTTCTCGCAGTAGCCGAGCGACATTCCCAGCGCTCGACTGATCGGCGCCGCTTCGAAGAGCTGCTTCAGCTTTTCCAGATGGGCCGAACGTTCGTTGGGCTCGAGGCGCTGAGGTCGGACGCCCTCGGGGAGGGGCACGGGAACGAGGAGTGGCTCTTCCTCGAACGGCAGCGACAAAGGGGACACCCCTTTCCGCTTGGCCGTCTTCGGAGCCTTTGCCGTCTTGGAAGGTTTGGATGCCTTGGGAGTGCGAGTCTTCTTCGCGGCGGCTATCAGCGCCTCTTTTCGCTTCTTTGAGGGCTTGCTCTTTGCCGCGCGCGATGGGGAGCTCTTGGTCTTCGTCTTCGGTTTTCTCGTAGGCTTCCGTACGGACGCTTTCTTGGTCTTGGTTTTTCGTTTAGCCATCCGAGATCAATACCTCGTTACGCTAAGAGCTCGGGCAAATCGCGATGAGGATGCGTTCGAAGGACACTCTTTTTCGGGGAAGGTCGGAAGCTGATCGTATAACCCTAATGAAACTCACTAGATACCATTGGGCGAGCCTTGTCGGGTAGTGTATCACAGGCATGGCCGCCGCTCGCGAGTAATAAATATATGACCTTCTCGATGATTCTCAATGATTTATTTGATTTGTTGGTGTAAATAGATGATAGTAAACCACTTAGAGAGGAGCTCATGACGGAAGACACGACGTACGACGTCGCCATTCTGGGCAGCGGGCCGGGCGGCTACGTTGCGGCGATTCGAGGAGGGCAGCTCGGTTTGAAGGTTCTCCTGATCGAGAAGGATGCTCAATTCGGGGGAACCTGCCTGCACGTCGGTTGTATTCCGAGCAAGGCCTTTCTCTACACTGCGGAAATACTGGACACGATCCGGCGGGCCCGTGATCACGGCGTCGTGGTCGAGGGCGTGCAGCTGGACTGGTCGGCGATGATGAAACGCAAGGAGCGCGTCGTGAGGAAGCTCGCGGCGGGGGTGAAGGTTCTTCTTCAGAAAAACGGCGTCGAGACCGTTCATGGCTTCGGCAAGCTCGCGTCGCCTCGGACGCTGAGCGTCGAGACGCCGGACGAGACCCGCACCTTCGAGGCGCGAAACATCATCGTCGCGACGGGCAGTCGTCCCAAGAGCCTGCCGGGTGTGGAGATCGACGGCGAGAGGATTCTGACCAACACCGAGCTACTCTCCCTGCCGTCCTGCCCCGAGCGGCTCGCGATCATCGGCGCCGGTGCCGTCGGCGTCGAGTTCGCGTCCATGTTCCATAGCTTCGGCTCCAAAGTCACGCTCATCGAGATGTTGCCGCGGCTCGTGCCGCTCGAGGACGAAGAGGTCTCAGAAGTGCTGCGCCGGTCGTTTCGCAAACGCGGGATCGAGGTCTTGACCGGCACTCGGGTGGACTCGGTCTCCCGGAAGGAGGACGTAGTCGAGGTGCGCTTCACGCTCGAGGACGGGAGCTCGGATTCGCGCACGGTCGACAGACTCCTCATGGCCGTCGGGCGAGGCCCGCGGACCGACGGGATTGGCCTCGACCGAGCCGGCATCGAGGTCGACCGTGGATTCGTTCGCGTCGACCGCTTCGCCCAAACCAGCCACGAAGGGATCTACGCGATTGGGGACGTGGTCGCGACCCAGCAGCTCGCTCACGTCGCCTCGGCGGAGGGGATCCTGGCGGTCGAGAAGATCGCGGGACATCCGGTTCACCCCTTGAATTACGAGCACATGCCCGCGGCTACTTATTGTTCTCCCGAGGTGGCGAGCGTCGGTCTCACCGAGGACCAGGCGCGCTCACGCGGCTTTGCCGTGAAGGTCGGGAAGTTCCCTTTCGCCGCGAGCAGCAAGGCGAGCATCCTGGGAGAGAACGAGGGATTCGTCAAAGTGGTTTCCGAGGAGAGCTACGGGGAGCTGCTCGGGGTGCACATCGTCGGAGCCCATGCCACCGACCTCATTGCCGAAGCCGTCGTCGCCCTCGAGCACGAGGCGACGGTCGAGTCTTTGATGCGTTCGGTGCACGCTCACCCGACGTTGTCGGAGGCCGTGGCCGAGGCGGCGCACGGCGCTTTCGACCAGCCGCTTCATGTCTGATCCGTGCTGGTGCGTCGAGCTCGGAACACGTGATTTCGACGATACCTGGGGTTTGCAGAAACAGCTGGCCGCCGCACGCCAGAGAGGTGACGTTCCCGACGTGCTTCTTCTCGTCGAGCACCCACCGACCTACACCCTCGGTCGCTCGGGACGGTCGGAGAATCTGATCGCCGATCGATCGAAGCTCGCCGAGCTCGGCGCCGAGCTGGTGGTGACCGACCGGGGCGGCGACGTCACCTTCCACGGTCCGGGGCAGATCGTCGGGTATCCGATCGTCGATCTGAAGCGCTGGCATCCGGACGTGCATCGCTATTTGAGAGCGCTCGAAGAGGTGAACATCCGGACGATTTCCGAGTTTGGTGTCGCGGGCTTCCGCAAGCCCGGATTCACCGGAGTATGGCATGCGCGCGGAAAACTGGTCGCCATAGGAGTCCGGGTCTCGCGGTGGGTGACGTCTCATGGCTTCGCGCTGAACGTTGGCACCAAGCTCGATTACTTCAATCAGATCGTGCCGTGTGGTATCGTCGGAAGCAAAGTGAGCTCTATGGAGGATGTTCTGGGAGAGCCCGTGGACCCGGCGCTCGTGCGGAAGGCTCTCGCACGTTTCTTTGGCGCCGTCTTCTCGCGCGTCGTAGTGGAGGCTTCGGAGACAGAGCTCGTTTCCCTGGCGAGCCCTTGATGCCCTTCGGAAAAGATCGACTGCAGGAGCTCCTCTATCAGATGGTGCTCACCCGTAAGCTCGACGAAGCGCTCGCGCGAGTCCACCGGGAGCGCCGACTCGTTTCTCCTCTCGGGCTTCGGTCGGGCCTCGAGGCGGTGGCCGTGGGTGCCGCTTCCGTACCCGGTCGAGAAGACGCCATCGCTTCGTCGCTTCCCACCGTCGGCACCTGGCTCGTGAGAGGCGTGAGTCCGCGCGAGCTCGTCTCGCAATTTCTCGGAACGTCGGAAGCGCCGAGCCAGGGCCGGGATGGTCTCGCCGGTCTCGGAGACCTCGACCGCGGCGTCGTTGCCGCCGGCGATCACGCGGCGATCCATGTGAGCGTCATCGCCGGGATCGCCTTCTCCTCGCGGATCACCGGGAAGGAAAAGGTGGCGATCGCGATCACGTTCGAGGAGGCGGTGGCGAGTGGAGACTTTCACGAAGGCCTGAACTTCGCCGCCGTGCATAAAGTCCCTCTCGTCGTCCTGGTGGTGCGGATTCCGTTTTCGGGCAAATCGACCGGGCCCGATGGTACGCGGCTCTACGAGCGCGCGCGAGGCTACGGCGTCGCCACTCTGCCGGTCGATGGAAGCGATCTCCTCCAGGTCGTCGAGGTCATCGAGACCGCGGTCGCGAGGGCGAGGCGGGGAGAGGGACCGACTCTCATCGAGGCCCGCGTCCGGAGCTCGATGTGGTACGAGGGAAACGACGGCGCCACCCCGACCGCCCTCGGCGAGAAATCGTGGCAGTTCGCTGCCCCGGCGAGCGCGGTCGACTCCGACGCGGACGCCATCGGGCGATTCGAGCGATTCCTTCTCGAGCACGACTGGCTCGGCGAAAAGGAAAAATCCGATCTGGCCTCCCGTGCCGAGGAGACCGTCGCCGACGCGATGCGGGTCGCCCAGGCAGCCAACTGAAGTCGATGTCTGACGTCACCTATCTCGAGGCCATTCGCCGGGCGATGTGGGAGGAGATGGAGCGTGACCCGAACGTCATTCTCCTCGGGGAAGACATCGGCCTGTACGGTGGAGCATTCAAAGTGACGGAAGGATTTCTGGAGAAGTTCGGAGAGGGTCGCGTCATCGACACGCCGATCAGCGAGGAGGGGTTCACCGGGATTGCCGTCGGGGCCGCGTTTCAGGGCGTGAGGCCCATCGTGGAGTTTCAATTCATCGATTTCATCGCGAGCGCCTTCAACATGATCACCAACTTCGCCGCCAAGAGTCGCTACCGATGGGGCGTCGCCGTGCCCATCGTGATGCGGGGACCGGCGGGCGGGGGTGTACGCGCGGGGCCGTTTCATTCCCAGAATCCCGAGATGCATTTCGTTCACACTCCCGGCATCAAGGTCGTGGCACCGGCCACCGTCGTCGACGCACGCGGGCTCATGAAGGCGGCGATTCGCGACGATGATCCGGTTCTTTATCTGGAGCACAAGAAGCTCTACCGCCACCTCAAGATCGCCGAATCCGAGCTCGAGTCCGAAGATGACGTGACACCTCTCGGGAAGGCCGCCGTCCGACGAGCGGGGCGCGACCTCGTCTGCGTGACCTATGGCGCGATGGTCCACACCGCTCTTTCTGCCGCCCAGCAGCTCGCCGACGACGGAATCGAGGTGGAGGTGATCGATTTGAGAAGCCTGGTGCCCCTCGACAAGGAATGTGTGCTCGAGGCCGTTCGGCGGGTCAGCAAGGTCATGGTGCT
>DASPGQ010000833.1 GCA_035620555.1 Vicinamibacteria bacterium | reverse complement strand
TTGGCCTCAGCCAGGGCTCGTTCGTAGTGTCCCGCGCCCCTGAGTCTCAGGATGGCGAGATGACTCTCATGGAGCGGCTGATCTTGCGGATAGGTGAAGGAGAATGCCCCTAGGGCGCAGACGAAGAAAGCGGTATTGAGTGTCGTCCGGCCGTTCCGCATCTCGAGCGCTCCATGCGACGCGACCAGACCATACTACAGATTCACTCTTCGCGCGGGGGCCGAGTATCGTCCCGACCACCCGCGCGGAAGAGTTCGAACTACAGGTCGGCTACTAGTCGCCGACAGACCAGCGACCGCCGGCCGTCACCCGGGTCTTCACTTTCATGGGGCACCCCCACTCCTTGCGGCGTCGTGGGTGCGCAGAGTCCCGCCGGGAGCAACGTCACCCCGCGCTGACGCCGGTTAGCGTTTTTGCCTGTCTCCCTCCGCAGGCCTCAGTGGGTGGGGGCACCAAAGCCGACTCGAATTCGGCGGCCACGCGAAGACACACGCGGCCGTCGTCGTTCGACTCTCTCAGTTGGGGATTAACGCTACCAGGTGGGGTGAATGGCGCGTCAGAGAGCTAAACCAAGTTTTCTATTTTCTCGATAGAAGAACTATAGCATCCATTGCCGCGTTCGACAAGCCCCTCGAAGCCGGAGCCCGAGGGCTCGAGCTCCACTCCGCGAGGCAGCCGGTCCTCGACGGAAAGGAAGGGGGGAAAGGACTTGTGCGGCGCGCCTTGGTACCAATAGGCCACCGACGAATAGTCGCTCCCGTGCATTTGGGCGTCTCGCTCGGCAACGTAGCGGATCGATTTCCGGAACGAGATCGGGGCGTCGATGTGGAAGCGGTACATCGTCCACTTGCTCGAGCCGCTCGAATCGTCGCTGTACGACAGACCGTGATAGGGCCTAACGTCAGGGCTTTCTTCGTCACGGCTAGCGCAAAAGTAATCCTCGGTGCGCGTGCCGATGATCGAGGGTTCCTTCTCGCCGTCGATCCAGCAAAAGTCGTCTCCCTCGCCAAACCAGCTGAAATCTCGACTCGGGTTGGCACTGTCGACGGAAACATTGCAGCCGACATAGTGACCCTCTCCCTCCGCATCCAGGATGAGATAGTCGCGGTTCGGGCTCAGCATCGAGAGCTCGTCGAGCTCGGGCTCCTCTTTCTCGGGCATCTGCCTCCGCCACAACGCATGGAACCGCAGGGCGTCCGGTCGCTGGGAACCGAGCTCTTCGTAGTCGACGTGATAATGGACCGCCCGGACGGATTCACTCCCCTGGTTCTCGAGAGTGATCCAGGCCCCATCGGTGAACGGCATCGGGAAGAAGCAGCTCATGGCGGGCCGGTTGTCGATGAGCCGGGGGCCTCCCGTCACCATGCTCAGCGGTTGCGACCAGTAGTTGGAGACCTCCGCATGGCCGACTCCAAAGAAATCGCCCACGGGAGATTCGACACTCGGATTCGACTCTCCGTCCCAATAAGCGCGAAGCACGGTTTTCCGCAAATACGCAGGCTCATCCGTCCATAGCGTGAGCCAGATGTGGCGGATGATCCCCGCACCGTTGATGTGCGCGAGTACCGCCATGTCTCCGGGCGGAATGCGAATCCGCTCCGAGTACCGCCCGCTGCGATCCCAGCTCGATTGGCGCCGCAGGCGTCCTTCCCGGGCCAAGTGGATCCGACTCAGCCCCACGGATGGCGGTCCGGTCGCTGGGCGGGGCAAGAGCGAAAGGGAAGGAGGAGGATCCGGTCGTTCCGGCGGCTTCGATCTGGCCAGATCGGCGAACGTTACGGCCACCGCGGAGGGTAGAGTCCGGCTCGCCTCCTCCACGTCCATCTCCTCGAACGGGCCGAGTGACAACTGTCCCCCGGCGGCACCTGTGGATTTCATGACTCACCCCTGGAGTCGCTCCGGATCGAGAAACGGTCACCAAAAAAAAATTCCTCCATGCATGTGACCTTTCTCGACCCCGGGGCGACTGTACCTACCGAGAAGCCCGGACCGATACGATGACGACCTCAACACTGCTACTCGTCGAAAGCCCCGACAGAGTTTCCGAACGATATCGCCAGCTGGCGAGACGCGCCGGATACCGCGTCCTGACGACCCACTCGGGGCCGATGACGCGCATCGTTTCCCAGCGCTCTCAACCGGATCTCGTCCTGCTGACACCCTTGACGGGGCAACCGGGGTCGTCGCAGATCGCTCGCACCCTCAAAGAGGATCCGAAGACCGAGCATATTCCGGTCATGATCGTGATCGCGGGCGATCTCATGGACCCGACCCGGGCGCCGGTCTATCCGACCGAGGCCTGTGCATCCGACACCGCCAGCGACGACGACCTGATCAGCACCATGCGGGCGCTTCGAAGCCAGCGCCGGGTTCCGCCCGAGCCGGAACCATCGAGCCCGCTCGAGGGCGACCTCGCCGAGGACACGTTTCCCGGAGTCCTGGAGTTCCTCTTCGCCGCCCGCAAGACCGGCCGGATCCTCGTGCTCGACGGAGGCAAGTGGCCGGGGCGCATCTATCTCGAAGAGGGCAACGTCACCCATGCCGAGCTCATGGAGCAGAGCGGAATCGAAGTCTTTCGCCGCTTGTGCTTCCTCAAGCGAGGCCGCTTCAAGTTCGAGCCCGAGTTCCGCCCGGCCCAGCGGACGATGTCCGAGAACGGCATGGCGATCCTGCTGGAGAGCGCGCGTACCCGCGACGAGCAGGCAAGCACCGTCGGTGCGAAACACGCTTTGAGTCATTCTGCGTCACGTTTGTAAAGGAGGTGAGGCGCCAATGAAAGTAAGAACGAATGTAAAAGCAGGCAGTGGTGGAGACGGCAGGAAATTCTAGCCACTAATTTCATCTAGAGAGAGCTCTTTCGCGAGCAGCTGAGCTGCTCGCTTTTTTTTTGAGGCAGCCAGCCTTCCCTCTGTGCCTAGCGGCCCAGCCAGGCTTCGAGGGGAGCGACGACTTCCTGCCGGCCTGAGTCGTTCAGGCGCGCAATCGCCTCGGCGACGAGCTCTTGGTCATCGATTTGTTGCGAGTAGGATCGAGCGTGGTCGGGAGCGAGGTTGACTCGAATCTCGTTCAGGGTCGAAGCCATCTGGGAGTAGGCATCCAGGGCATCGTCGGGGAGCTGCATTTTGTCTCGAGCCACACCGAGTATGGCGTAGGTCCTGAAGAGAAGCGGACGCCCGGTGAAAGCCTTGGCCGCTTCAATCGCCTCGACAGCCGTGGTCCCGGCGCTGAGCGCGTCTCCCCGAGCGAGATAACCCTCCGCGAGCGCCGAGAGAGCTTCTCCTTCCTGACGCCGCAGAAATCTACCAGCGACCTCTTGACGGACGTCCACGAGCACGTCCATCGCTTCGGTCAAACGCCTGCGCTTGATATCGATGCGTGCGCGCTCGATGCGGGCCTCGGCCGCGAGCTCGAAGCTTCCTTGGCGCGCGGCTTCCTCCTCGGCGGACTTGGCGGAAACGCGAGCCTGATCGAACGCGCCCAAACCGTGCTGAAGCTCGGCTCGGGCGAGAAGAAGCAGCGGCGCCAAGGCGTGATCCCGATCGACCGCCAGATCTTCGGCTTGCTCGAGCTCCGTGGCGGCGAGGTCAGGTTGACCCACTGCGACGAGCAGCCGCGCGAGATGGAGCTTCACCTCGGCGAGCCCGACATTCTGAGCGAGCTCTTCGAAGATCTTCTGGCTCTGGCCCAAAGCCTGAGACGCATCGGCGTAGCGACCCTGGTCCAAGTAAATCTGCCCGAGATACATTTGGACCTCGGCGGCGTAGGAGGAACGGCCAATCTCACGAAACAGCGGCAGGGCATCGAGCAGGCTCACGATGGCCTCTTCGTATCTTCCCTGAGATTTCTTGACCAGGCCGATACCGGTCAAATTGCGGCCCTTCTCTTGCTTGTCTTCGGCGCGAGCCAGATGGGTTTTCGCCTGCTCGAGATAGACCAGCGCATCGGCGTACTGGCCGCGAATCCGGTAGACGTCGGCAATGTTGTTCATTCGGATGGCGAGCTCGGTGTGCTCACCTCGATCCATCTCGATTTGAAACGACTCGCGAAACGCTTCGAGCGCCTTGTCGAGATCACCCTTGGCCATGTACGTGGTTCCGAGCGTATTCAGGGCGAACGATTCATACGGCCGGTCGCCCATCTCGCGAGCAATCGCCGCCGCATCGATCGCGGCCGCAAGCGCTTCGTCGTGGTAGCCGCGATTACGGTACAAACCTGCCAGATTGGTCAAGGTCGCGGCCTGTCCCCGCTTGTTACCCGTCTGCCGACGATACTCCAGTGAAAGATGAAGGTTCTCGAGTGCCTTCTCGACGTCGCCGGTGTCCCGATAGGCGACCCCCAGGATGGAATGGATCATCCCGAGTCCTTCGGCGTCCTCGTCGAATTGCCCCGACTCGAGAACCTCGGTCAGCGAGGCGATCGCCTCCCGCATCTGACCGCTCACGACCTGGGCGCGCCCCAGACCCAAGAGCGCCGCCCCGTAGCCCGGCTCGAGCTCGAGAACGCGCCGATAGGCCTCCATGGCTTCGGGCACGCTTCCCAGGTTCTCGAGCGAGCCGGCGAGGCTCAACAGGATGTCGGGATCTCGCGGATAGAGGTCGGCGAGCTCGCGGTAGCTCACAGCCGCCGTCTCGGCGTCTTCCTTTACCTGCGCGGCGATGGCGTGGATCTGATAGCGCTCATAGAGCGGGAGGGCGGAGCTTGCGGCGAGCTTCACCGCTTTCTCGGCAGCGGAGCGGGCGGGCTCGAGCGCACCGGCGTTCCAATGGGTCTCGGCGAGCTTCACATGGGCCATGGCGAAGGCCGGATCCGCCACCGTAGCCTCACGGAAACGCTCGACCGCGACGAGGTTTGCCCCCCGCCGGAGCTGGGCCAATCCCGCTTGATAGAGTCGAAGGGCGTCGATGGAGGCCGTCGCTACTTCGACCACGGGCCGGTCGACGTCCCCCGCGAGAAGCTCGGGAGAGAGGTCTATGTGCGCCTTGACCTCTTGCGTGATCCGGTCGACGAGGGCGAACACCTGTGAAGCCTGTCCTTCGACCTTGATGGGCAAGGAAACTCCGGAGCCCGCGCGGCGGAGTGCGAGATCCAGGCGAATGGTTCCCTCGGACTCGACGAACTGGCCGTGCAGGACGAGCTGCGCAGGAGCGAGCTTGGAAATCGATTCCACCGTGGCTTCGTCGAAGCGGGCGCGATCCTCGACGCCGAGCTCGCGAAGGAGCTTCGCGACCCGTTCGCCGGGTATGGGACGAAGGAAACGGGATTGCGACACGTCGGTTACCAGCATGTCGGATATACCGGTTCGCATCCATTCGAGCTCGACGGAGCCGGTGGCATTGGTCAGCGGAAGGATCGCGAGGGTCGTGACCCGCTCGTCGGCGGAGGCCTGGGCTGCAGGATCCGCTGACCTCTGGTTGAGGTAAGCCGCGGCGCCCAAAACCACCAAGAGCGAGGCGGCGGCCAGCAAAGCTCCCCGCCGCCGAGAGAGGTGCCGTGAAACGCGTCGGACGAGCGAACGGTCCACTTGTTCTCGCTCCAGATCGCGCAGGATCTCCGACGCCGTCACGTAGCGCAGCGCCTTGTCGATCTCCATGCACTTGAGAACGAGACTCTCCAGGTGCTTCGGCACCTCGAGATCTAAATCCCGGGGCGCGCGCGGCTTCGCGGTGAGTCGGACGACGATCCGGGACATCGCAGTGTCGGCTTCGTAGGGAAGCTCACCGGTGAGCATCTCGAAGAAGATGACGCCGAAAGAGAAGAGATCCGACTGCGCGTCGATCGTCTGGCCGCCGACTGCCTCGGGCGACATGTAATCCGGCGTTCCCATCACCGCGCCAGTGACGGTCAATTGATGGCTCTCGGCGGAGCGGGCGATGCCGAAATCCATGATCACGGGACTGCCTTCGGGCGTGACCATGATGTTCTGCGGTTTCAGATCGCGGTGAACCACCCCCTGGCGATGCGCCTCCTCCAGACCGCTGAGGATCTGCATGGCCATCGCGACCGCCTCTTTCACCGGGATCTTGTTTCTTTTCCGAATGTACTCCTTGAGGGTGTCGCCCTCGACGAGCTCCATCGTGAAGAACTTGACTCCGTCGGCCTGGCCGAGATCGTGGATCCGCACCACGTTCTTGTGGGTGATCTTCCGGGCAAGGAGAAGCTCCTGCTTGAACCGCTCGACGACCGTGGGATCGCCGCCTTTCTCGCTGCGGATCGTCTTGAGAGCGATGTTCTTGCCGAGCTCGAGATCCCTCGCTTTGTAGACCCGCCCCATTCCCCCCTCGCCGAGTAGCTCGAGAATCTGATACCGCCCGGCGAAAACGGTTTCGCGGAGAAGCTGGGCGGTCGTCCTCGCGGCAAGGTCGTTCGGATCGAGAGCCATCGTTGGCTGGCTCGAAGGGGCATCGGCAAAGAGATCCACCAGGAGCTCACCGCAGGCGACGCACTCGACGTAATCGGACGGGTTCGCCCCGCCGCACCCGGGACAGTTCATGGGGTTTTCCTCGATGAAGTTGTCGTGGTGCTTCTCCAGGTTAAGAAGGGCGCCTACGACGCCAGCGTCTTCGCGCCCGAATTCTCGGCAGCAAGCGCTGAAAGCTCGGTCAGCACCTCGTCCATCGACTGTGGCCGCTCGTCGCGATCCTTATCCATCATGTGTGCGACCAGATTCTCGAGCTC
>DASPGQ010000832.1 GCA_035620555.1 Vicinamibacteria bacterium | reverse complement strand
CCGATCGATCTTGAAATGATTGTAAGCGCCGAAGAACCACAGCTTGTCCTTGATGATCGGACCTCCCAAATCAGCGTGGCCTTCCCAGAAGAGTCGAACCGGCGCCGACGTTCCTCCGCGCGCCATCAGATCCTGGTCGATGTTGTCGGCGATGAAGCTCTCGTCTTCCCAGTCGATGTGGTACAGACCGGAGAAGGAGTTGCTCCCGCTCTTGGTCGTTGCCACGACGTGGGCGCCGGGAGTCGACATCTCGACGTCCGCGCCCTGAGCGGAGACCTGGAACTCCTCGATGGCGTAGTAGTCATAGTACCCGCCGGCGGCGCTGGTACCCTCGGTCGTGTTGATGCCGTCGTTGATGACCCGGTTCTGACCGCGGACGCCGAAGCTCTCGTAGCCCGTCTGCTGGCTCTTGTGGCTTCCGCCCACGTCGTAGCCGCGCATGCGGATTCCTGGTGTTTGCCGCATTACAGCCCACATGTCGGTCGCCGAGGGGACCTCATCGAGAGCGACGTTGTCGAATGTCGACGAGATACCGGTGGTCTTGACGTCCACGACCGGGGATTCGCCCGTCACGGTAATCGTCTCCGCCACCGTCGCCAGCTCCAGATTCTGGTTGATCGAGAAGGTGCTGCCGGTCGTCACGACGACCGCTTCGCGGGTGACCCTCTGGAAGCCCGACAGCTCGAACGTCAGGGTGTAGTCGCTTCCAGGCGGAAGCGCCAGGAAGCGATAGCTTCCGTCGACGTCCGTCGTGGCGGTTCGTCCCCCCATGACGGCCGACCCGGTTAGCGTAACCGTGACGCCGGGCAGAACGAGCCCCTGCGCGTCCCGCACCACTCCTTCCAGCCTGCCGTAGCTCTGTGCCTGAGGAAAGGCGAGAGCTGCGACGAGCAGACTGGCCAAGGAGAGGAAGAAGATTTTACGAGTCATATGACGGTGCCCTCCTTCTTACAGTCAGTCGAAAAGAAACATCATGCCTCAACTCGCGAGAGCAATGAGCGTGCCATGAGACGGAACGGGGGCTGACTATCCTAATCTATTGCAAACAATTATCTTATGCGATCTCTTGATTCCTTGGCCCACCTCTCGACGGAGTCTATGATTCAATCTTTTGGATGTACATCCCATTAATTGGACCTCTGATCGTAGAATTTGTGAGATTCGACGCATTTTCTTGCAGTTGGGAGCGGAAAGCTGACTCGAGGAGTTTCAGTTTCTCGAAGTTGGAAGGGCTCTCATGAAGTCCTGAGGCACCGGGAAACCGCGGGACTCAGCAGCCAGAGCTTCTTCCCGCGCGCGGTCGAACTCGTGCTCCTGCGCGTGCAGAACGGCCAGCTCGAAATGGAGCTCGCCCCGGGCCGGCTCGATCTCGAGCGCCTTTCGAAGCGGCGCCATGGCCTCGCGGCGGCGGCCCATGGACTGAAGCGCCTGTGAGAGCGCGCGATAGGTTTCCACGTTCGCGGGGTCGAGCCGGAGGGCTCGCTCGAAGTAGCCGATCGCCGCCGTGATGTCGCCCTGGAGAGCGGCGACTTTTCCCAGGCTGGCGAGCGCGCCGCTGCTCTCAGGATCGGCCGCGAGGGCCCTTTCAAACAACTCTCGCGCTTCGACGAATTGCGACCGCTGGCTGAGGAGAATCCCAAGGTTGATGAGGGCCGCGACGTGATTCGGGTCCATATGAAGGGATTCTCGGTAGTAGGGCTCGGCCTCCTGGAAGCGCCCTTGCCGCGAGAGGTTGTTGGCGAGGTTATAGGGGAGGTTGGCATCCTCGGGGCGCAACTCGATCATCTTTCTCAATAGCATTTCTGCCCGATGCGGCTCGCCTCGGGCTTCCGCCTCGACCGCTCGGCTCTGGAGGCCCGACACCGAGACCGCTTCCTCGAGGACGGCCGCCATGACGGGATCGTCGAGGGGTACCTCGGGATGAAGGGTTCGCGCGAGCGCGGCGGCCCGCGTAGCCGCTTCGCGGTTGCCGGCCTGCAGATACGCGCGTGCGAGGAGCGCCTGGATCGCCCCGGCCTCCGGCTCGAGAGTGGCGGCACGCTCGAGATGCTCGAGGCCCTCTTCGGTTCCCAGTGTGAGCCGGCCCACTCCGAAGTGGGCGAGGGCGCAATCCGCGTCGACCTCGAGCGCGCTCCGGTAAGCTGTCAGCGCCTCTTCCGACTTGCCGAGTTGCTCGAGGAGCGCCGCCTTCAACGCGAACAGCGGCGCGTAGCTGGGCTCCCTTGCCAGGGCAGCCTCCACGGACTCGAGCGCCCGCTCGGCCTCGCGCTGCTCTTTCAGCGACTGGGCTTCGAGGTAGGGCCAGCGATATTCGTCCGGCGCGAGCCTTCGAGCCTCGGAATAGCTGGTTGCAGCTTCGGCGTAGAGCTCGTGGGCGTGAAAGACCATCCCGAGCTCGCCCCAACGCTCGGCCGAGTCGATCTCCTGCTGGAGGTGTCGACGACGGCTCGCAATCTTCGCGGCGACCTGGGCCTCCATGCCCGACGTGTCGGGGTCGGGGATGGAGGGAGCTTCCTGACACGAGGCCACCAGGATTGCCCAGGTGACGGAGCACGCGATTGCTCTGCTCCTCCACTGGCTCAGGCCCCCGAGGCTCGTCACTCGATACCGCTTCCTCGCTCGAGAACGACAACCTGATTCGTCGGAACACCGCCGAACCGCTCTTTGATGCCACCGGGCCAGACGATCTCGATCCTCTCCACCGAAGCTCCACGGGGAATACCGAAGTGGACGCGGGGGTCGTTGCTGGAGAGATAGCTGTAAGCGGGGGTCGCGATGCGGACAGTGCTCTTCCCGCCTGCCGTCACGGTGACGCGGGCTCCGTGCGCGTCCCGCTTCGACTCTTTCTCGATGGCCCGAACCAGGAGCCAGTCCCCTTTCTTTACGGTGTCGTTCCGGTAGAGCCGTGCCTTCGCCGCGGTATTCATCACGAGAAGATCCAGATCCCCGTCCTCGTCGACGTCGCCCAAAGCGAGCCCGCGACTGATCTCGACCGGCGTTCCGAAGTCCCCCGCGTCGGCGCTGACGTCGACGAAATCACCCCGGCCCCGATTCTCGAGGAGCTGATTCGGCTCGGCGTAAGCGTTCCAGTAGGCCGACATCCTTGCCGCGCCGAGCGGAGGATGTCGCTGGACCCGACCGTTGACCACGGCGAGATCGAGATCCCCGTCGTGATCGAAGTCGAGGAATCCGGTTCCGAATCCCGTCATTGCCAGGCTCGGGGCGGCGAGACCCGACTTCATCGTGCCGTCGTCGTAACCGAGCGCGCCCTGATTCAGATAGAGCGTATTCGTCTGGTTGATGATGTGGGTTACGAACAAATCCAGATCGCCGTCGGAATCGACGTCTCCCACCGTGATTCCCATGCCGGCCTCGGGCTGTCCGTCACCCCCGAGAGCGACACCGAGCAGCAGGGCGTCGTCGGTGAACGTCCCATCACCCTGATTGACCCAGAACTGGTTCGCTTCCCCATCGTTCGCCACGTAGAAATCGAGCTTTCCATCGCCGCTGAGGTCGGCGCAGATCACGCCGAGACCCGGCGACCGCACCGAGCGCAAACCGGCCTCGGCGGACACGTCGACGAAGCCACGACCGCGGTCGTTTCGATAGAGCACGTCGGACGTGCCGGGGAACACTTGGGGCGAGCAATAATCGATGCTTCCATCCGCGTGGGTGCAGCCCTTGTCGGGATCGTAGCTCACATAGTGGGTGACGTAGAGATCGAGAGTGCCGTCGGCGTCGTAGTCGCAAAACGTCGCCGATGCCGACCAGAAATCGCCGCCGATCCCCCATTCGGCGGTGACGTTTCGGAACCTTCCGTTTCCTTCGTTCTTGTAGAGAACGTCGGGCCCGTAGTTCGTCACGTACAGATCGACGAGACCGTCGTTGTCGATGTCGCCCACCGCAACTCCCATACCGTAACCCGTGTCACCGACGCCCGCCTCCTCGGTGACGTCCTCGAAACGTCCGTCGCTTCCCTGGCGGAAGAGTCGATTGCGCTTTC
>DASPGQ010000831.1 GCA_035620555.1 Vicinamibacteria bacterium | reverse complement strand
GCGCGCGTCGAGGCGATGGGGGAAGAACGACAGGCGGCCGCGATTCTCGGCGAGGACGTGAACGCTGAGCTCCGACCGGGGCTGACATCGCACTCGTGATCGTAGACTGTGCTCTCTACGAGGCCGGCCGCCGCCTTACGTCGCAGCTTACCCCCGAAGAAGCTGCCGCTCGCCACGAGCACGAAGGCGATTTCGTCTGGATCGGTCTCCACGAGCCGACTCCGGAGGAGTTCGAAACCGTGCGGCAGGGTTTCGGTCTTCACGAGCTGGCGGTCGAGGACGCCATCCATGCACACCAGCGGCCCAAGCTCGAACGCTACGGGGACTCTCTTTTCGTCGTGCTCAAGACCGCTCGTTACGTCGACGAGGAAGAATGTGTCGAGTTCGGCGAGATCCTCATCTTTCTGGGGGAGAGGTTCATCCTGGTCGTGCGGCACGGTCTCGCGAGCGGGCTCAAGGAGCTCCGGAGCAAGCTCGAAGAGAACCACGAGTTCCTTGCGAATGGTCCCAGCGCCGTTCTGCACGGAATCGTGGACAAGGTCGTGGACGACTATGTACCCGTCACCGCGGGCATCGAGGACGATATCGAGGAGGTCGAGCAGCAGGTCTTCTCCGTCGAGGGCACTAACCCGGTCGAGCGTATCTATTACCTAAAACGCGAGGTGCTCGAGCTTCGGCGCGCCACCGCACCGTTCCTCACCCCCCTGAGCCATCTGGCGACCCAGCCCATGCCGCTCGTCAAGGCCGAGGTACAGCAATACTTTCGAGACGTGTACGATCACATGCTCCGAATCAGCGAGCAGATCGACGCATTCCGGGACCTCCTCACCGGTGTTCTCGAAGCCAACATGACCCAGATGAGCATTCGGCAGAACGAAGACATGCGCAAGATCTCGGCCTGGGTCGCGATCGCCGTGGTCCCGACGATGATCGCCGGCGTCTACGGCATGAACTTTGAGCACATGCCCGAGCTTCGATCGCCGTTTGGCTATCCGGCAGTTCTGGCCTTGATGGCTGCGGCATGCAGCGCGCTCTACCTATTCTTCCGGCGGCGCGGCTGGTTGTGAGCGATTGGTCTTTCCCGGCTCGTCTTCGTGTCGCGGGGGTACAATAAGACGATAGTGAGAAACGCCCAGACCAATTTCTACGAAGCGAGCGGCAAGGTCTTCATCAAGAGTGAACGAGACCTCGAAGCCATGGCCCGCGCGGGCAGACTCGCGTCCGTCTGCTTGCAGTGGATCCTCGAGCAGGTCACGCCGGGAATGACCACCCAGGACATCGACGACCTCCAGGTCGACTTCGCGCGAAGGGAAGGTGTCATTGCTGCGCCACTCCACTATCGAGGTTTTCCCAAGAGCATTTGCACCGCGGTCAACGACGTCATCTGCCACGGAATTCCGAGCAAGAAGCAAGTCCTCAGAGAGGGTGACATCGTCGGCATCGACGTCACCCTCATTGTAGAGGGCTTTCATGGTGACAATGCCTCGACCATCCCCGTAGGAGTGGGCGCGCCCGAGGTGATGCGGCTTCTCGAGGTCACGCTGGAGTCGAACCGTCTCGCGATCGCCGCGGTAAGGCCGGGAGCCCGGCTTGGAGACGTCGGTCACGCCATCCAATCCTACGTAGAGCCGCTCGGCTACTCCGTGGTGCGTGACTTCGTCGGCCACGGGGTGGGGCGCGGTTTCCACGAGGCTCCGCAGGTGCCCCACTACGGGCGTCCCGGACGGGGCCTTCGTCTGTCACCGGGGCTGACATTCACGATCGAGCCGATGATCAACGAGGGCACCTGGGAAATGGTTCTGTTGCGAGATGGCTGGACGGCCGTGACCGCGGACGGGAAGCTCTCGGCCCAATACGAGCACACGCTGGCGGTCACGGAAGACGGCGTCCGGGTTCTCACGGTCCAGAACGAGGAAGGCACCTGGGAGCCGCCTGGCCGCTGGTACCCGCCCGCTCTCACGAAGGCCTAGCGCGTTCTATTTGAAGTCGTGCTGACGCCTCGACGATCAGAGTCGAGCCCTCCTCGCTTCGGCGCCGGAACCCGAGCAGATGAAGCACCTCGAGCGAGTACCATCGGGCCACCCTGCGATCCACCTCGAGGATGTGCCGGTTGTCCTTGAAACGCGACACCCCGGGAAGCCAGTGGGCGAACCGGCCGAGCCGAAAGTATCGAAGGATCGCCGAGACTCGCAGCCAGATCGGGCGGACGCGCCGCACCACGAAGAACCCGTCATCTCCCTGGGCCTGGTAGAGCGGCATCAGGAGGAAGCCGTCTTCGGGAACGCGAACGGCTCCCGACCGATCCCTGGCTACGACCTGACCTCGCCCGACCGGGTGAAAGCTGCGGAAGCCAGGCTCCATTCGAAATCCACAGTTGCTCTCGAGGGCGTGCCGGTAGGTTACCTCGACGATTCGAGGGACTTCGTCGGCGGCCCGTCGAAGCCGACGATGGGCGTCCGCGGCGAGCGGGCGGGCTCCCGACGACAGCATTTCGAGCTTTCCGAGAGCCAGCCAAACTGCCGAGGCCAGGTTCTCGATCGATTCGGGGTCGTCGTGTTGGCCTCCTTCGAGACCGACGGCCACGTGACCCAGAGACCCGACGTAGTCCACCAGGGTTCCCTCCAGCTGCTCTTCGAGTCCGAGCACCGCGGGAACGGGAAATCCTCGCGCGAAGTTGCGGCTGCGAAGGGTATCGGCGAATACGGCGAAAACCGTGCCCTCGCCCGAGGTCGTGTGAAGATCCAGCAGAACGATGGGGCCGCGTGCTTCGGCGAAGCCGCGCGAGAGGTTCTGGAAGAGGTCCTTTCTCTGTCGGTCCTCCACCGTGGCCAGGGCGCCGGCGAGACGCTCGCTCGACCAGTGTCGGTTCAAGTCCTCGTCGATGAAGCGCTGGCCGGCTTCGAGCGCGGGCAGGTTTCCGACCAGTGCGAGCAGATCGCCGCTCGACACGGTCTCGTCTCCCAGAGCGCGTGTGACCCGCTCGAGCGCATTGACCCCCGCTGGCTCGTTGCCATGAATCGATCCCACCAGGACCAGCATCGGCCCGGGAAGCGGTCCTCGGATTCGACCGATGACGCGTTCGCGAACGGGGGTAACGGCGGTGAGAGGGCTGCTCAATCGGTGAGTCTCTGCCAGAGCCAGGGTACTCGTCTCATGGCAATGTCCAACAAATAGAGTAACAGGCCGAGCAATGCCGTGATCGGCCACAAATCGGTCGGTACTCTCGCGCGTTCACCGAAGTCCGAGAAGATGTCCGCCGCCTCCGGCTGGAACTGCCCTCCCGTTTCCCGTGCAATGGTCTCGAGTTTCTCCAGATCCGGTGGATAGAAGCGGTACTCGTCGGGGTAGGAATAGGAGACGCTCCGCGTGCCGCCGACCTTGGCGGCGAGGTCGGGTGAGAGCCCGTCTTCCGAAAGCTCGAATCGCCACGGGGCTTCGGCCGAGACCGACACGGCGACCGAGGCGTGGTATTGGCCAGGGGCCGTCTGCCGCATCCGAACCGTCGATACGTCCCGACTCGGCCCGCTCACCCGAATCACGGGCTCGAGGTCTTTCGGATACTCGCCGTTCTCATCCACGACGGAGAGATCGATCTCGGCGGCGTCCCCTTTTCTCTCGACGCGGAAATCCACCTCCGCGCCATGTTGCCTCCGCATCGTCTCTCGCACGATCTGTGCCCAGAAGCGGCCGTAACCCTCCCACGCGAGCCAGTCGGTCGCCCATCGATTCTTGACGTCGGAGGTGAACATGACCGCGCGTCCCATTCCGTAGTGCCAACGCGCGAGCAGCGGGTCCTCGTCTCTCGCTTCGAGGACGACCTCGGCTCCTTCCTTGGGAAGCGTGCTCACGTAGCCGCGCAGAGAGGGAGCCTCGTCGAAGTCGACGTCTTTCAGTGCCTCGATCTCCCGTTTGAGGACTGGCTTGAACGCTTCCTCGACGAGCGTCGCCTCGAGGGCGATCTGGGTCTCCTCGATGAAGATCTGCTGGACTTTCTCGGCGTCGAGGATGAAGTAGCTGCGACCGCTGCCCCAATCGGCGATGGCGGCCAAGAGCTCCTGGTCCGCCTCCTCGCCCACCGCGACCGTCGAGACGGTAATCTCGTCCTCGACCATGCGCTTCACGAGCTCCTCGTAGTCGTCGGGATAGGTCTTGCCATCCGAGAGCAGGATGACGTGTTTGACTTTCGAGGGGCTTTCGATCAGTTGCTCGTAGGCCCGTTCGAGTGCGGGATAGATGTTCGTCTGTGCGCTCGCCTGAATGCGGCTGATGCCTTCCTTGATCCATTCCTTGTTCGACGCCATCTGGAGCGGAATCGTGGTGTAGGGATTCCAGTCGAAGGTGACCACCCCGAACCGGTGCGTATCTTCCAGCAAATCGAGCGCCGCCTTCGTCGCCTCCTTGGCGAGCGCGATCTTCCTCCCGTACATGCTGTAGGACTTGTCGAGAACGACGACGAGCGAGAGATCCTTCCATTTCTCTTCGACGCGAAACTGCACCGGAAGCACCCGCTCCACGATTGTGTCCGAGTAACCTTTCTCTCCATAGCTCGTTTCGCCCGCCGCGAAGATGAGGCCACCATCCTGGTCTCGGACGTAGCTTTCGAGCTCGAGCATGATGCGTTCGTCGAGGCTTCCGGCGGACACATCGCTGAGAACGATGGCGTCGAACTCACCGAGCGATAAGCCCGACCTTGCGAAGGAAACACCCGGCACCAGGACGACTTCGAAGCCGGCAGACTCGAGGGCGTTTCTGAAGTAGGGAGCGCTCGGCGGATGCCCTTCGACGTACAGAATCCGGGCAGCCGGCCCCACGGACACGGTCTGAAGACGCTGATCGTTGACGGGAAACGGGTCACTGGCGGTATCGATCCTCGCCAGAAGATCGACGATCCCTTCGTCGGGAAGCTGTACTTCGAAGCTCACGCGGCTGAAGCCCGGCGGGAGCGTCAATGATTTTTCCGCCAGACGCGCGGACGGGGTCTCGAGCCCCACGGTCGCCTCCTTCGGGACCCGGCTGAACACCAGGACGCCGACTTCTGCCATCTCCTTGGCGCGAAGGCCCTCGGGGACTTCGATTCGCTCGATCCAGCTATCGCCTTCGGATCGGGCAGCTGCGGGCATGGTGAAGACCCGCACCGCGTCGGCTTCGAGCTCCGGCAGCACCGAGCTCAAGTCCCCCTCGGTCTCGTGCCCATCGGTGACGAGAACCAATCGCTTCAGGCTGTGGGGGGCGAAGCTTCCCATCGCCTGGCGGAGAGCCCGCTCGATGTTCGTGCGGCTCTGGTCGATGACGCCCTGAGTGCCATTCGCACCCCTCTCGACCGAAGCGCCGTCGTACACGGCGATCCTACCGAGCTCGTCGGCGCGCTCCACGATGGCCGCATCCCCAGCGAATCCAATGAACCGGGCATGGGCGGGCCGCCCCGTCGCAACGGCGTCGGCACACCACTGTATGGCGGCGCTCAGGAACTCGGGCGCGATGCTGCGGGAAACGTCGACCACAAAAATCGCCGATATGTCCGTGCTCGGCCGATTCAAATGGGGGCGCATGAGGGTCAGGAGCAACATCGACGCGACGGCCGCTCGCACCAAGGTCAGGGCGGCAAGATGCCGCCGGCTCAGGGACGTTTCGGTGCGTCGCCGGACCCAGAACAGGAAGAGCACGGCGGGAATCAGGAGCAACGGCCAGTAACTTTCGACGCTCAGCGACATGGCGATCCGATCAATTGTATCTCATCGAGCTTCCTCGGATCGCGTTACCGAGAAGGTGTTCCGTTGCATGGAAGAGGAGGTCTCGTTCGAATCGAGCGACGGCCCGCGTTAGAATTTCCCCGTCTCCTACGGCAAATCGCCGGAAACCAAGGAAGAGCCTTGATCGGAGAGACTCTCGGACACTACAGGATCCTCCGGAAGCTGGCTAGCGGCGGAATGGGTGACGTCTACGTCGCCGAGGACCTCAAACTCGGTCGCAGAGTCGCTCTCAAGGTGCTGCCGCCAGAATTGAGGTCCTCTCCCGAGCGGCGAGCACGCTTCGAGCACGAGGCGCGCGCCGTCGCCGCACTGTCCCATCCGAAC
>DASPGQ010000830.1 GCA_035620555.1 Vicinamibacteria bacterium | reverse complement strand
GGGTCCGACCCGAGCTCGGCGGTGTACCTCGACGGGGTCTATCTCGCGCGCCCGGCCGGCGTGCTCGGCGACTTCCTGGACGTCGAACGGGTGGAAGTCCTTCGCGGTCCTCAGGGCACGCTCTACGGTCGCAACGTGGTGGGAGGCGCTATCAATCTCATCACCAATCTGCCCACGAACGAGCGAACGCTTTCGACGCACGTCGTCCTCGGCAATTTTCAGACCGCGCGAGCCGAGGCCACCGTGAGTGGCCCCATCGCGCCCGGCAGGATCATGGCGAGCGTCTCGGTTCTTCGAAGCGTGAGGGACGGATTCATAGAAGATCTCGATCACCCGGATGAACCGCTTGGCGAAACCGACGTCACGGCGACGCGGGGAACGCTGCGCGTTTTCTTCAACGACCGGAGCGAGCTTCGCATCACCGGAGACTTCACGCATCGCGATCCGACGCCACTCTTCTATCCGAAAGTCCTGGCGGTGAAGTCGGGTTTCACCGTCGATAATCCCTCAGACCTTCATCAGGTGCGGACGTCGACGCCTTCAGAAAGCCGGAACGTGCACTACGGCGGCTCGGCGCAGTTCATCTGGCGGCCCACGGCGAGCACCGTTCTAAGGAGCCTGTTCGCCGCCCGGAAGCTCGACTACGACATCTTCGTCGACACCGACGTAACCGAGCTCAATCTCATCACGGGGCATGTGCATGAGATTCACCATCAGGTCTCGGAGGAGCTCACCATCACCTCCGAGCTCCCGGGATTCACGGCCACGGCCGGCCTCTTCTTGTTCAAGGAGGTCGATCGACAGCCGACCGACATCGAGCTCATCGCCGCTGACGTGGTGAATCGCCTCGACCCTACCGTCGATGCGAAATCCATTGCCGCGTTCGGGCAGGTGGCGGTCGCTCTCGGGTCGCGTCTATCGGGGAACCTCGGTGTCCGTTATACTCGCGACGACAAGACAATGGACAACGCCGGTGGCTCCGAGCTCGGTGACACCGCGGTGTCGTCGTTTCACTACGCAAATTCGATTGCGGCCACGGCCTGGACGCCGAAGTTCGGCCTGGATTTCCGGATCGCGGATGGAGCTCTCGCATATCTGTCGGCTACCCGTGGGTTCAAGAGCGGGGGTTTCAACCTCACGTCAACGAGCGCCGCCGGCTTCGCGCCGGAGTGGGCCTGGGCGTACGAGGTGGGGCTCAAGTTGTCAGCACCGAACGAGCGCCTCGATCTGAACGGCGCGGCGTTTCATACGGACTACACGGACCTGCAAGTGCGGACACCCCTTCGTCCCGGAGTCTTCGATATCACGAACGCGGCGACGGCGACCATCCGCGGTGTCGAGGTGGAGGGCCAGGCTCAACCCGGTGCCGGATGGAGAGTGGGTGGACACGTCGCCTGGCTCGACGCGCGGTATGATCGATACAGGGCGGTGGGTCCGGGCGGCTCTCCCGTGGACGTGGCCGGACGCCGGCTCTCCAACGCTCCTGAGTGGTCCGGGCGCGCCTGGCTGGAGTATGCCAGGCAAATACGTCGGTTGGGGGTGCTGTCGCTTTCTTTCGACGTCATCAAGCAAAGCACCGTGTACTTCACGCCGATCAATGACGCCATCGAGCGACAGGACCCCTACAGTCTCGTCAACGCGAATATCACGGTTCGGCCAGGCCCGTCTTGGTCCATCAGCTTTTATGCGCGCAACTTGACCGACACCGATTACATCATCGGAACTATCAGCGTGCCCCCGCCCGCAATCGCTGGTCTACCCGGCGAACGGCGCCAGTTCGGTGTCCAGCTCAACCTGACCAAATGAACACCGACCAGACGAGTGCGCGGAGCGAGGAATACGGGATCGACCTATCTGACTATACGCTAGAAACCATTCGGGACGATGGTTCGTTCGTCCTGTACCGGGGCTACCGAACATTAACCAATCGGCATCCCGCCTCCATTCTCGTCGTCATGCCGAAGGCAGAGCATCCCCCCCTCGAGTTTCTGCAGATGCTCGAGCACGAGCACGCGCTCCGCTTC
>DASPGQ010000829.1 GCA_035620555.1 Vicinamibacteria bacterium | reverse complement strand
GTCCTGGTCGAGAGGGCCCCCGACGTTCGGGACCCCATCCGAGTTGATGTTGATCGCGGCGACCGAGACCGTGAAATCCCCAACCGTTCCGGCGGGCAGAAAAACGCTCTCGACGTTGTTGCGCATATCCGCCGCGCCGCCGGTGATCGAGAAAGGGCCCGAAAAGACGTTCCCTTTGTAGATCTGGCCTCCGACGGTGACGGTCAGGTCGAGATCGTTATTGAAGGCGGGACCGGTCGTCGATCCCGGCGCGTCCGTCCAGGCCAGCGTGACTCGGAAGGGGTTACCGGGCTCCGCAACGGTGCCGGTGACGACGACCGTCTCGCCGCTAGCGGTGAACGTATCGTCGGGGCGCTGGTCGCGCAGTATGCGGGGGGTCGTATCGAAAGCCACCCCGAGGTCGACCGCACCCATACCCTGGCCGTTGGACCAAAGCGAATCGTTTGCTCCTTCACCCGTCAGATAACGGGCCGAGCTCATCAGGAAAGCTTTGGTCATGGCCGGGCTCGGAGGAGTCAGGCCCTGATTGATGAAGAGCTGCCGCACGAGGGCGGCGCTCCCGGCGACCGCGGGTGTCGAGTGACTGGTGCCCGAGGAAATGGTGTAGAACTGCTGGCCCGGCGGGAAGTAGAACCCGGTGGCGAGACCGCAGTTCGCCGAGCCGTCGAAGCAAGGGTGCGCCTGTCCGGTCTCGCCCGGGTCGGCGGCTTGGTAGACCCCTCCGCTGACGTGGGTGCCGGGAGCAACCAAATCGGGCTTGTTCCGGCCGTCCTCCGTGGGGCCGTGGCTCGAGAACCACGCGATGTCGTCGGCGTGGTCGGAGGCGATGTCGTCGACGCCGCAGCCGTCGAGGTCACCGAGGAAATGGACGTTCTCGCTCGCGCCGACGGAAATCACGTTCTTGGAAGTTCCCGGAGAGCGCAGACCCTCGAGGCCTTCGTTGCCGGCGGCAATCACGATCACCATCTCCTGATTTCCCGGCGAAGCGACGGCGGACGCGGAAGGCTGCGCGTCGCGGACGAGCGCGTCGAAAGCCTGTGCGGTGACGTCATAGGCGCCGTAGACGAGCCCACCCCAGCTGTTGCTGCTGATGCGAGCGCCATCGGCGTAAGCTCTCGACTGCAGATCGGGGAAGCTGGGAAAGGTATAGTCGGGCGCGAAGATCACCGACGATCCGACTCTGACGAACGGAGCCACTCCCAGGCCGAAGCGAAAGCCTTCGGCGTCGGCAAAAGGAAAGCCTGACCCGTCGTTGTATCCGGCGAGAATATGAGCGTTGATGTTTCCGTGCCCATCGCAACCTTCGAGCGTATTGCCGAAGAGGGGAGAGCCTTCGAGGCGGTTGTAGACGACCCGACTCGCAGCGGCCGGATTCCCACCGATATAGAGGCCCGGATGATTGGGAGAGGTCGTCGCGTTGTCGATACCGCTGTCGGAAATATCGACCGAGAAGCCTGACGAAGTGAACTGCTGCTGCGTGAAGCCCATGGCAGCGAGGAAATCGAGATAACCCGGATTCGTCCCCGAGAGACCAGAAGCCAGGATCTGCCCTTGTCGCTCACCCGATCGTTCCGGAGGGACGAACGGATGGATCGAGACGACGTCGGGCCGGGCGGCAACGGCGTCTACGTCGCCGGGATCGAGAGGGACGATGAGATTCAGGTAGTTCCGTATCCGGAACTGGCTCCGGAGCGCGCCTTTAGAAATGGCTCGTACCATTCTCACGGTGACCGCGTTGGCAGCGGGGTCGTCGATCAACTGGACCGCGTAGAGATCCTGTTCCTGTACCGAAGATGGTTGCAACGTCCGCTTACGGAGACCGCGCAGTTGCCGAGACCGGATCGCACGGGGATGAACCTTGTGCTCCCTTTGATAGGGCGCTTGCCATCCGACGAAGCGCTCCTCCCTTTGAAGCTCGGCGAGCGCTCCCATGCTAGCGGCGTCGGCATAGACGAGGTAGGCGTTGTGAGGAAGGTAGGTGACGACCTCGGCGCCGGTATCCCGAAGAGCGGCGAGCCATTCGGGCCTCGTCGGACCGACGAGTTGAACGATCTGCAGTCGCTTGCCGTCGAAACTTTCCCGAATCTGCCGACCGCCCCCCGAGGCAGCCCGTCGGGTATCGACGGGGCCGCTATTCAGCAGGACGAAGCGGTACTCGTCTAGAGTCTCGACCTCGGGAAGGCCGATCGTCTCCTCGGCGGTGCTTTCCGGAACTTCATAGAGCAGATAGCTGCCGTAGTCGGCGACGAGCTGGCCCCCGAGACGATCGAGCCGGTCAGCGAGAGATCGCTCCTTCACGCGCACCTTTCGACCACGCGAACTTACCTGGGCCTGAACGGCTGGCTTCTCGATGCTAGTGAGCACCCAGCCAAGAGTCGAGAGAAGCGAAGCGACGAGGAGGAGGCGGAGTGGCGATCGGCGGGATTTAGCCGAACGATTCCCGTGGCGCGTACTCGAGGACGCTCGCATCCTTGCCCCCCTTTCGGTACGGGCCAACCGGCGACAGGTCGCCGGACCCGTCTACATCAAGTGCTTTTTGGACGAGTCACTCGGAGGGGGGATGAAACGATTCCAGGGTTTCAATTTTTCGACCATGGCGGGCCTCCCCTCTGCCCGGGCGCGCGACAACGCCAGTTAGTCATACCCGACGGCCCAATGCAGTGTCAACCGTCACACGTCCCAATTGGCAGGGTGACGAAAAACTCAACCCACCCTGCGCGAGCGGAGCGAGCCCGGCGCGCTGGCCGCGCCGTAAGCAGCCCGAGCCGTGGCGGCACGATCGATTACGGGTCCCGCCACGGCCTTGAGCACTAGAATGCCAACCCGGTCGCCATCACCGGGGCAAGGAGCGTGGCTCCTCCGCGGGATCGGGGCTCGCAAGAGAGCCTGCAAGGCGCTCGGCAAGCTCCCCGGCGATCGAATCTCGTTTCTCGAGCGGCCAGGCGTGCCGCTCGGCCCACAGCCCCTGCTCATCACCGGAACGAAACAGGTAGAAGTCGACCTCGATTCGATCTTCGACCCGGTCGAGGCTCCCAGTGACGACGTAGGCCGCGTCGAGCTCGGCCGCGATTCGCGCGATACCTCCTTCCAGGTCCTTGAACATCAAGCTCTTCCGGGCGGGAACGACCTTTACCCGTTCGCCTTTCTCGAGCGAGGCGACGAGGGTCTCGGCGATCGTCGATGCGAGCAGCTCGAGCTCGGGATCTCCGCTGCGGTTGTCGAAGGGCATCACCGCCACGGTCTCGAGCGCTTCCAGTGAATGGGGCTTCAACCGGAGTCGCGGTGCGAATCGGCTGGCCACGACCGCCAGGAGCGCGCCTAGCGCGAGCAAGAGGATGACGACGGCTCGGCCCGGCATGTTCGAGCGATTATAATGTCGGCATGAAGAGCTTGGTGCTGGTCAAGCAGGTCCCCGACGCCAACTCAGTTTTTCGAATCAACGCCGAAGGAACGTGGATCGACGAATCCAACCTTTCGTTCGCCATGAACGACTACGACCGATATGCGCTCGAAGAGCTGTTGAAGCTCAAGGATGCGGGCAAGCTGGAGGAAGTCGTCGCCCTCACCGTGGGTTCCCCGGAGGCGAGCTCGGTGCTCAGAACATGCCTCGCGATGGGAGCGGATCGTGCGATTCACGTGAAGCACGAAGCCTCGTCGAGATTGGATCCGCTGAGCATCGCCCGCCTCGTCGTTGCCGCGACCCGCGACCAGGACTTCTCCCTGATCCTGGCGGGGCTCCAGGCCGACGACGACAATCACACGCAGATAGGGGGCCTCGTCGCCGGAGTTCTCGATTGGCCTTCCGCGACCGCCGTGATGAGTCTCGAGTTGAAAGATGGGGGAACACTCCGGGTCGAGCGCGAGCTCGAGAACAACGAGCTCCAGGTGGTCGACTTGAAGCTTCCCGCCGTCCTCAGCGTGCAAACGGGAATCAACTCACCTCGCTACGCCACTTTGAAGGGCATCATGGGGGCCAAGAAAAAGCCGGTAACAACCCTCACCGCCGCCGATCTGGGAGTGGAGGCAACGTCCGGTCTGCGATCGGTCTCGCTCTCCCCGCCCCCTACGGGAAAAGGTGCCGACGTACTCTCTGGCTCGCCCGATGAGGTCGCGACTCAGCTCGTGAGCCGCATTCGGGAGAAGACCGGGGTTCTCTGAGATGCAATCGAAGATCATCGTACTCGCGGAGCACGATGGCAAGGTGCCGAGGGAGATATCTCTCGAGCTTCTCGGCCTGGCCCACCGCATAAAAGAAGGAAGCGAGGTCAAGGCGGTTCTCCTGGGAAGCGGCATCGAGTCCGCTGCCGCGGAGCTTGCTTCGCGCGGAGCGGCGGAGGTGGTCTACGTCGAAGGCACGGCCGTCGAGAACTACAACGTCGATGCCTTTCGCAAGTCCATCGAGCCCATCCTGAACGACGAGGCACCAGACCTCGTCCTGATCGGCCACACCCCGAACGGCTGGGACGTCGCGGCTCCCTTGGCCGGGCGGCTCGGGGTTCCGCTGGTGACGGGCTGCGCGCAGATCACGATGTCGGACGAAAGGACGCTCTTCACCAGGAAGGCCTTCAACGGCAAGTTCGTCCACCAGGTCGAGGTCACGGGCGCTCGCCCCCTGCTGGCGACCGTGGACAAAGGCGCGTCGGCACCGTTCGACGGGACGACCTCGGGAACGGTACGAAAGATCGAATCCCGGTTGAGCCTCGAGGATCTGAGAGCGTCCTACATCGAGACCAGAGCCGGCGAAACCGGCGGGCTCGATCTGAGGGAAGCCGACGTCATCGTCTCCGCGGGACGCGGCGTCGGCGGCCCCGACAAGCTCGGGGTTGTTCGCGAGCTGGCCGAGGCGCTCGGAGGGCAGCTCGGCGCGTCCCGCGCCGTGACGGACGCGGGCTGGCTGCCTCACGAGCACCAGATTGGGTCGAGCGGCGTTTCCGTCAGTCCCAAGCTGTACGTGGCTTGCGGCATCTCGGGAGCGATTCAGCACGTGGTCGGAATGAAAGGCTCCGGCTACATCGTGGCGATCAACAAGGATCCGGACGCCCCGATATTCGGTGTCGCCCACGTCGGCGTGGTCGGAGATCTCTTCGAAATCGTGCCGGCGCTCACCAAGGCGCTGAGAGAAGCGAAGGGACGGTAGGAGCCTCCCTAGCCTGCTTTCGTTCTCGCGGACTCGCTCTCCTCTGACGAGAACTCTTGCCGAAGGGTGTAGCCAGGGTCAATGGCCTGGATCTGTTCGTAGATGCGCTGGGCCCTCTGATGGAGCCCTTCCTTCTCGTAAAGCTTCGCGAGCGATACGAGATAACGGGGCTCCCAAGGCTTCAGGTTTTGCGCGATCTTGAGGTTCTGCTCGGCATCCTGTCGCCACCGAGGGTTCTCGGCGAGCGCTTGCCCGAGGAGGTGAAAGCGCTCGGGGTCCGTACCGTCCGACAGCTCGATCGAGGCACGCAGGAGCTCGATGGCCCGCCAGTAGTCCTGCTCGCGCAAGGCCCTTTTGGCTCGCTTGAGGAGCCGTTCGGATTCCTCGGAGTCGAGCGGCCGAGTCCATCCATTCGGCACGTGTGGGGGCGCGGTTATGACTTCCCACCGCTCCTTGGTCTCCTGATACTGATCTTCGCGCTCCACCAGCCCGCCATAGGCAGTTGCCGTTGACGTCGAGGACAGTGTGACGAAAGCCTCCTCGAGACGCGCGTGCACGAAGGATAGCTTCTCCTGCAACTCCGTATCGGGAATGTGCTGAAAATTCTCCGGGGCGAAACGCTCGGTTCGCGCACGATAGGCCCGGTCGATCTGCAGGTAGCTGGCACCACGCTCGAGGCCGAGGACTTGCCAGTGGTTCTGGCACTGAATGCTGCTATAAACCTCGATCAGCTCCTTCTCTAGAGGCTCGACCTTCTCGGAATGGACCGGAATGCTCGGCCTCTCTTCGACCACCGCTTGCGTGTCCGATCGTTGCTCCACCGCCAGGATTCCGGACTGCTGTAACGCCACGAGGATTCGGAGAGTCTCGTCCTCGGCAAGCGGCGAAAGGCGGAGAATCTCCTCCACGGTATGCTCCGAATCGATCGAGTCCAGGACTCGGGCTTCCGCTTCGGAGAGCTTTATCGCGCGACCGAGTCGCTCCGTGTCGGGGGTCCGCGCCAGGACGTAGTCGTCGATGAGGATGTTCTCGCGGTAGAGTCCGATCTCGGGAAGCCGTTTCACCGCATCGAGAAAGACCTCTCCGACCGACACCGGCGAGAGCGTTACCGCCTCGATCGTTACCTTGTCCGAGAAGAGGAGCCTCGTCGGCGTGGAGACGAGAATCGCCGCTCCAATCTCGATGATTTGCGTGCGAACCGCGGACTCGATCTCACCCCCTCGGAGATAGCCGAGCTCCACGAGTATGCCGCCCAGCATTCGGCCGGAACGGATGTGGCGTGTCGCCTCCTCGAGCTGAGCTCTGGTGATACGGCCCATGCGCACGATGACCTCGCCGAGGCGTTCGTCGACCAGGCTGGATTTGGCGCCCACGATCTGACCGCCCTCGAAGAATACGAGCCGTTTGGCATCCCTGGTCTCGCAGATCAACGCACCGTTTCTCTGTCTCTCGGCCGCGCTGCGCATCGCCCGAGCCGCACGTGTATTGAAAGAATCCGTCATCACCAATCTTGAAGCAAGGTCGGGGCCAGATTTGCGCCGGGAATCATGAGCACAAGTACAATGTTCGTTAGGAGTTATAGGTTGCGATTCGCTCATCCCGAGTCGGTGGGTGGGAGAAAGCCTACACTGTCCCCGCCCAAACTTCCCCGGTCAGGCCGACCAGGACGTGACCGAGCGGGGGACGATCCGGATGAGAGGCCGTTCGCCGATACGGGCATTCTCGTACTGCGGGTACTTGCGCCGAAGCAGCCGAATCGCCTCGGCATGTTCCTTCGCGAAGCGGTCCGGCGGGGAGATCACCTCGGCTACCCCGCGGATCAGCACCCAGCGAAGCTCGGTCCAATCTCGGGAGTAATGGTCGAGTAGAAGACAGACGTTGGGATTTACCTCGATGTTGCGCAATCTTTTCAGCCGGCCCCAAGACGTGTTCTTCCTCTTGTCGTCGATGGGCGAATAGAAGCGACCTTCGGTGAAGACGAAGCAAACCGGGACCAGGCTCGGCCGTCCCTCTCCGTCGGCGGTGGCGAGCCGGGCGACGCCTTGTTTGCGAATGAACGCCTCGATCTCCGGTTCGATCGAGGGGATGCCTATAATGTCGTCGTCATGCGCCATGGGTTCATCGCCTGCGTCATTGTACTCGTCCTCGGCTCGGGGCCGCTCGATGCCCAGACCGGTCTCGACCTCATGGACGTCGACATCATGTTCGTCGGGGCCCATCCCGACGACGACACCGCGGTCCTCGCTACTCTCGCGCGTTACCTGCTCGATGAAGCATTCCGAGGGACGGTCGTCACCGCCACCGGTGGGGACGGTGGTGGCAACGCCATCGGCCCCGAAGCCGGGCGGGCACTCGCGCTCATCCGCAAGGAAGAAGAAAGGCGGGCACTCGCGCTCGTGGGCGTCGAGTCACCTTCCTTCCTCGGGCTCACCGACTTCTACTTCACCCTCTCGGCCGAGGAGGCGTCCCGGCGATGGGGCGAATCCTTCGTTTGCGATATCGTGCGCCACGTCCGTCTCGAGCGGCCCGAGGTCATCGTTACGATGTGGCCCGGTCCGGGAACACACGGTCAGCACCAGATGGCGGCCCGCGCAGCAACGATCGCCTACGCCAAAGCCGGTGATTCCGGCTTTTGCGGCGAGCACATTCGGGACGAGCACCTCGCGCCTTTCGAGCCGCTCAAGCTGTACTACGCTAATCGTGATGCGCCGACGACGGTCGCAATCCCGAGCTCGGATTTCTCGCGCGCGAGCAATCGGTCCTTCGCGGAGATCGCGGCTCTCGCCACATCGCAATATCGTTCGCAGGGCTTCGATCGCTTCGCCCGGATTCCCGTGGAAGACCCGCGGCCACAGCGATTCATGCTCGTTCGGTCGCGCGTACCCGTCGGTCAGCCCGAACGCCACTTACTCGAGGGGGCGCTCATCGGCGTCGGCTCCTCCCCCGCGGGGGTGCGCTTTGCGCTGGAGCCAGAGGCGTTCTCGACGGGCATCGGCCAGCCGCTCTTCGTCGCGGTCCGGCTCGAGGACGCTCGTGGCGAGCCGTTCGACAACGCCGTCGTGACGTTCCAGCCACCCGCAGGTTGGTCAGTGGAATCGACGGAGGGTGGGGCCATCCTGACACCGACCGACTCTGCCGCGCTCGACGTGAACGCGCGTCTCTTCGCGACCTATCGAACGGAGCACCAGGGCCATCCGATCGAGGGAAGCAACTTCACCTGGCTCAGGGCTCGGGCTCCGATCCGCGCGGAGTTCGTCCCGCTCTACGACATCGCCTCGTATCGTGATTTCGCCAGGGAGACCCGGACCGAATGGGTGATCGAGACTCTCCCGACACGGGTTCCGCTCTTGATAGGCCGCACGAACGACGTGAGGATCACCGTGTCGAATACCTCGGCCCAGTCGCAAAAAGGCACGGTAACGCTCGACCTTCCCGAAGGCGTCGTCCTCCGGAGCGGCGCGGAGTTCGTTGTCCCGGCTAGGGGCGAAGTGGAGCTTCGACTCGAGCTCGCGGTCGACGAGCGCGTTCTGCCGGAAGGCCGCCACTCGGCCAAAATACCTATGCGCGTCACAACCGAAGTGGAGGGGCGCACGAGCTCGGACTCCGCGGATGTCTACACGCTGCCCGTGCTCGAAATCCCCCGTGTGCCCTCTCCACCCCGGATCGATGGGGAGCTCGAGGACACGAATGGCTGGCCCGGAAGCGAAATCTCGCCGCGGGACCTCTGGTGGCGGCGCGAGCCCGACGGTGCCGCCGATTCGAGCGCAAGCTTCAGGCTAGCCTACGATGAAGATTACCTCTACATCGGCGCGCGAGTCCTCGACGATGTCGTCGTCTGCAACATCGCGCCCGACGACATCAAGGCGCAGCTGCGCTCCGACGCCATCGGAATCACCGTCGACCCTTCGGGCACGAGCCAGGACACCGCGACCGTTCTCCAGGCGGCGGCATTTCCCTGCACCACCGAGGGCTTCGGAGCCCGGGGCTTCCGCGATGCCGACGCGAATCAGGGACCCATGGAGCAAACCGCTCCCGGCATGGAGGTCGCCTCCCGGAGGAGCGAAGATGGGTATACGTTCGAAGCGAGGATCCCGTGGAACGCGATGCCTCACCAACCGAAACCGGGAGACGAGATCGGACTCAACGTCGTCATCTACGATGGCGATGACGCCGATGCACGCGTCGGCGCCAATATCTCCGAAAGCGGCCTCGCCTGGGCCGCGTTCGAATGGGGTGGGAAGCAGGCTCTACCCTATCTCTGGCCAAGGGTCGTCTTGGGAAGATAGACTGCAAGGGTGAAGAGAGCACTCTGGGCGTTCGTTGCCGGGACCTGCCTTTCGGGCTGCGGTGGCGGCGGAAATCCCCTTCCCACGGGTCCTTCTCCGGTCAGCACGACGGTCGAGTTCACGTTTACCGCGAGTCTTTCCGGGTCGGCCCTCGACTGCGCCGGGCAAGCGTACCTGTTCCCGAGTTGGTGGGGCTTCGCTCCGGTGACGATGGACGCCATCTCGACGGACCAGTTCCATCTTCTCTTCGAGCAGGTTCCCATCGGACATCAGAGCGTGCGTCTCGCGGCACCCGAGGGGTGCGGCTTCGAGAGTTTGACCGCCAACGGGGTGGCTCTTCGAAACATCGACAACGCCTTCCCGTTCACGGCCCATCCCGACGGCAGTGTCGCTCCCTGAAGCGTCGGTCTCGGTCGTGATCCCCACCCATAACCGTGGGGACGCCCTCGCTCGTGCCGTCACGTCGATTCAGGCGCAGACGGTGGCCCCGGCCGAAATCATCGTCGTCGACGATGGCTCGACCGACGGTTCGGCCGAGCGCATCCGAACCGAGTTTCCCCGGGTTCGCGTCGTGAGACAGTCGAATCTCGGTGTGAGCGCCGCACGAAACGCGGGCATCCGATCATCGAATGGAGAGCTCGTCGCGTTCCTCGATTCCGATGACGAGTGGCTTCCCCGCAAGCTCGAGCGACAGCTCGACGCTCTGGCCGCGAGTCCCGACGCCGTTCTCTGCCATACGAACGAGATCTGGATTCGCAACGGCCGCCGGGTCAATCCGATGAAGAAGCATCGAAAGTACGGCGGGGACATCTTCGAGAAGTCGCTTCCCCTTTGCATCATCTCGCCCTCGTCCTCACTCGTGAGCCGTCGTGTCCTCGACGCGGTCGGCTATTTCGACGAAAGCCTCCC
>DASPGQ010000828.1 GCA_035620555.1 Vicinamibacteria bacterium | reverse complement strand
CAGATCCTTCCCTACACGCTCTCTCGGCAGCACTTTGTCCGGAGACCCGAGGATGTGCGCACACTCAACGGGATGATCGGGACCGAGCTCGTGTTGTTGCTGATCCTGGGTGTTCTGTTATGGGCAAGGCGTTAACGGAGCGGATGTGTGTTGTATTTGTGGTGGGACTGAACGGTCGATTCGGCATTGCAATGGTGAGAAGACGTGACTGACTTCGTGACAATTCGCATCGCGAGGCCTACGGACCAGATGGACGAGGTCGTGCGTTTCTACTCGCAAGGACTCGGCCTCACAATCCTCGATTCCTTCGAGAATCATGATGGCTTCGACGGCGTGATGCTCGGGCATCCCGACGCACCTTACCATTTCGAGTTCACTCACAAGCGCGGTCACCGCGCCGGTCGTGCGCCAACGCTGGACAATCTTCTGGTCTTCTATCTTCCCGACCTCAAAAAGTGGCAGGAGGCCATTGAACGAATGCGGTGTGCCGGCTACGACCCGGTTCCCTCATTCAATCCCTACTGGGCCCGCTCGGGCAACACATTCGAGGACCCAGATGGCTACCGGGTGGTATTGCAGAATGCGTCCTGGCCTTGAACGATTGATCACCGACTCCCGATTGAACTGCCGAATATCGGAATGAAGGCGTTCGGAGAAACGCGGCCTCTGGGCTCCTGACGATGCACTTCGATATACTGGGGGAGTTAGTCGAGATTGAAACGATCGCGGTTGGACGCGGAATCCGAGATCGCGATCGACTCCAGAAGCTATACGGTAAGGGGAACTGGAGAAAAATGAAAGGCGTAGCAGTCGTTCGCCTTCGCAGCGGTCGAGTTCGGAGGGTTGAGCTTCATTGGTATGAGGCTCACGGCATCGGCAAGAAAGAATTCAAGCGCAAACGCTACCTGGATTAACGACGATGACAGTTCAAGGACCCCGCTTTGCCGTCTGCGTGCGGAATAAGGGGTACGAGGCATCCCTCGAACTGCACAAGATCTATCGGATTGTTCCGGACCTTGAGGCGGACAAGGAGAGCGACGTTCGCATTGTCGACGAGAGTGGAGAAGACTACCTCTATCCTGCAGAGTGGTTCGTTCCGATCGAAGTGCCCGAGGCGGTTCAACACTCTCTCCTACATGCGTCCCGAGGCTAGGGTCGACAATCTCCCGACCAGTCTTTCGTCGGATCGGGGCTAGCTTTCAAAAGGAGTGAAACATGGAGCTCGGCGCGTTCTCGGTCAGCTTGGCCGTCAAGGATATCGAAGCATCGAGGGCTTTCTACGAGAAGTTCGGTTTCACGGTCTTCTTCGGAGATGCCTCGCAAAACTGGTTCATTCTCAAGAATGGCGAACATGTCATCGGTCTGTTTCAGGGCATGTTCGAAAAGAACACCTTGACCTTCAATCCCGGATGGGACCAGAACGCCACAAAGCTCGATGCGTTCACCGACGTTCGCGAGCTGCAGCGCCAGCTGAAAGCACAAGGGGTGAAGCTCGTGACCGAAGCCGACGAGACGACCACCGGGCCCGCGAGCTTCGTCGCCCTCGACCCCGATGGAAACCCCATCCTCGTCGATCAGCACGTCTGAATACGAATCGAGAGCTATCTCGTCAGCGGGATCCCAGCTCGCCTTGGCCGATGTCGGAATCCCGCTCGAACCGATAGACCGCCCCGCCCAGATCGACGACGTAGAGCTCTCCCGCCTCGTCCTCGCCGAAGCTCGAGATCGAGAGCGACGTGCTGAGAAGCTCGCTACGAGTCCAGAGTCCGCCCTCGTCGACGGTCGCGCTCCAAATTCGCCCGGAGCAGAAATCTCCGAAAACGTAGTGACCGAAGAGCTCGGGGATCTGGCTTCCCCGATAGCGAAACCCTCCGGTAACCGAGCAGCCTTCGGCGTGGGAGTACTCGAGAATGGGAAGAACGAAGCCCTCCTCGCCGCATCCCGATTGGGGGTCGAAGCAGTGAGCTCCCTCCATCCGCCGCCAGCCGTAGTTGTTGCCGCCCGCGCTCGTGACCGGCTCGAAGTTGACCTCCTCCCACGCGTTCTGCCCGACATCGGCGACGAAGAGATCTCCCGTGAGTCTGTCGAAACTGAACCGCCAGGGATTCCTCAATCCGGTCGCCCAAACCTCGTCGCGAGCTCCTGGGTCGAACCGAAAGGGGTTGTCGACCGGGATGGCATAAGGTGTTCCCGAGTCGACGTCGATGCGCAGGATCTTTCCCAACAGGGAGAGGCCGTTCTGTCCGTTGTCGAACGGATCCCCCGCCGAGCCCCCGTCACCGACGGCGATGAAGAGATATCCGTCGGGCCCGAAGGCGAGCTGGCCGCCGTTGTGGTTTCCGAACGGCTGCTGGATCACGAGTAGCACCGCTGCCGAAGCGGGATCGGCGAGGCTGGGGTCCGGGGACACCGTGTAGCGCACGATTCGGGTGTCCCCGCGCGGATCCGTGTAGTTCACGTAGAACTGCCCGTTCACCTCGTAATCGGGATGAAAGGCGAGACCGAGCAGTCCCCGTTCCTGGCAACAGGATACGAGAGGCGTGATGTCGAGAAACGGTGTGGGCATGAGCGCGCTCCCGTCGACAACGCGGATCCTGCCGACCTGCTCCACGATGAACAACCGGCCGGACCCGTCGCCCGCGTGCGCCATGGCCAAAGGGCGGTCGAGGGCGTCCGCGACGAGGCGCAGGTCGATGCTGGCGCCGTAGAGGCCCGAGAAGGGAAACATGGCGACCACCGCAAGCACCAGCCGCGCCGCCCGGTGCATATTTCGATTTGAGCGTGCGAGCGTCAGCCGACTCCGAACGGATCGTCCACGGACGGGCTCTGCTTCGTGAAGAGCTCGCCGCCGTCCTCGGTGACGTGGAAACAGTCTTCGAGACGCACACCGAACTCGCCATAGAGGTAGATGCCAGGCTCGTTGCTGAAGCACATGCCGGGTGCGAGCGGCGTCTTGTTCCCCCGGACGAGATAGGTCCATTCGTGGCCGTCGAGGCCGATGCCGTGGCCGACTCGGTGAGTGAAGTACTTGTAGTCCGGTCCGAAGCCGCCGTCGGTAATGACCTTGCGAGCGGCGGCGTCGATGGCCTCGCAGGGTACTCCTGGTCGCACCGCATCGCGCGCCGCGTCCTGGGCCTTGCGCTCGAGATCCCAGAGTTGACGCTGACGGTCACCCGGCTTTCCGAATACGACGGTGCGGGTGATGTCGGAGCGGTAGCCTTCGACTCCGCAGCCGCCATCCATCATCACGATGTCGCCTTCCTTCAACGTCTGCGGCTCGCGGCTTCCGTGAGGGAAAGCAGAGTACTCACCGAACTGAACCCCGGCTCCGCCCTGCACCCCCATTTTCTGAAAGGCCGAGGAGATGATCCCCGAGACCTCGACGTGGGTCATCCCTTCCTGAAGCGAAGCGACCGCGGCCTTGTAGGCTTCGATCGTGATCTCGTTCGCGCGCTTCATGAGCGCGAGCTCGGCGTCGGATTTGATCACCCGGCAGCCCACGGTCACGGGATCCGCGGTCACCATCTCGAGCGCGGGACACTCCTTTTGAATGCCGTCGGCGAGGAAAAAGCGAACCCTCTCCTCGATCCCTATTTTGCCCGTCCTCACACCGCGGTCGGTGAGGATCTTGGCGACGAGGGCGTAAGGACTTTCGTGCTCCTCCCACGTACGCACGTCGTCTCCGAACCGAATGAGCTCGCGCGCTCGAGCCTCTTCGAAGGCGGGGCACACGAACGCTGGCTCGCCTTCTCGGGGCATAACCATGGCGAACATACGCTCGCTCTGCCCCCAACGAACTCCGGTGTAGTAGAAGAGGCTGGAGCCCGACTCGATATAGACGGCTCCGAGGCCGGCCTCGGCCATGAGTCGCCGAGCCTTCTCGATTCGGCCCTTCCGCTCCTCGTCGGTGATGGGCTGGACGCCATCGAGCATCGGCTTCAACCTGCCCACCGCGTCGGGAAGCGGCCGTTCCTCGGCAGACGCGCCGCGTGACGAAAGAAGTGCAGCACCCGCCGATACCGCGGCGATTTCCATGAAACCTCTTCGGTCCACGCACATGAGATTCTCTCCTTCGCCGTCCATTATATGGTAAGCCAGACAGGTGAGACTCTACGCCATCAGCGACCTTCATCTGGGCTTCCGCGAGAACCGTGAAGCCCTGGAGACGCTGGGAGCTCATCCCGAGGACTGGCTGATTCTGGGAGGCGACGTGGGCGAAACACTCGCGCACCTCCGGATGGCGCTCGACGTCGTGACTCGACGTTTCGCTAGAGTCCTGTGGGCTCCGGGAAACCACGAGCTCTGGTCGACGAAGCCGGGTGAGGAACGGGGCCAGGCGAAGTACGACGCGCTCGTGGCTGTCTGCCGCGACCGCGGTGTCCTGACGCCGGAAGACCCCTACGTGCACTGGGAAGGCGATGGCGGATCCGCGGTGCTCGCACCGCTATTTCTTCTCTACGATTACAGTTTCCGTCCCGAGGAAATCGCTCGGGAAGAAGCTCTGCAGTGGGCGGCGGAGAGCGGAGTCTTCTGTGCCGACGAGCGCTATCTTCGCTCCGATCCCTTCCCCTCGATCGATGCCTGGTGCGCGGCTCGCTGCGAGCAGGCGGAGCGGAAGCTCCACGAGGCCTCGCGGCGCCACCCGCTCGTTCTCATCAACCACTTCCCGCTCAGAAAGGAGCTGGTTCGGCTGAGAAGAATTCCACGTTTCTCCATATGGTGCGGAACGACGCGAACCGAAGACTGGCACGTGCGCTTCCGGGCACGTGTCGTGGTCTCCGGCCACCTCCACATCCGCTCCACGGACTGGATCGACGGCGTTCGTTTCGAGGAAGTCTCCCTCGGCTATCCCCGTCACTGGAACACGAACCGCGGAATCGAACACTATCTCCGGGAGATCCTGCCCGGCCCGTCCCCGCCTGGCTAACCCAGAGGAAGCACCTCGCGCACGGCGAGGACAACCGGC
>DASPGQ010000827.1 GCA_035620555.1 Vicinamibacteria bacterium | reverse complement strand
CTCCTCGCGGGGAAGGATTCCGGAGATGGCGAAGAAGCAGGTCTGCATGATGGTGTTGATGCGCCCGCCCATTCCCGCTTCTTTCGCGAGGGCATAGGCGTCGATGGTGAAGAAGCGGAGCTTCTTCTCGACCATCTGGTCCTGCATCTCGCGGGGCAGCTGATCCCACACGGCGTCGGGAGCGTAGGGTGCGTTCAGAAGGAAGACCGCACCAGAAGCGGCGTGCTCGAGGATGTCGATCTTGTCCACGAACTCGAACTGATGGCAGGCGACGAAGCTCGCCTGGTCCACGAGATAGGCTGAGCGGATGGGCCGCGGGCTCGATCGCAAGTGCGAGATTGTAATCGCGCCGGACTTCTTCGAGTCGTAGACGAAGTAGCCCTGTACGTGCCGTTCGGTCTCCTGGCCGACGATCTTGATGGAGTTCTTGTTGGCGCCGACGGTACCGTCGGCTCCGAGACCATAGAAGAGGGACGCCGACACGTCCTTTCCCTCGGTGCGGAACGACGGGTCCCACGAAAGCGACGAGTGCGTCACATCGTCGACGATTCCGATGGTGAAGTGGCGGCGAGGCGTCTTCTGGTCGAGCTCGTCGAAGACGGCTTTCACCATCGCCGGCGTGAACTCCTTCGAGGACAGCCCGTAGCGGCCGGCGATGACCCGCGGCTGGGCTGGGAAGTGCGGGTCCCCGGCCTCGGAGAGAGCGGTCACCACGTCGAGATACAGAGGGTCCCCCGGTGCCCCCGGCTCTTTGGTCCGGTCGAGGACGGCGATCGACCGAGCGGTCTTCGGGAGAGCCGAGACGAAAGTGGCAGCCCCGAACGGTCGATAGAGCCGCACCTTGAGGATTCCCACTTTTTCGCCGCTTCCGGAAAGGTGCTCAACCGTTTCTTCCACGGTCTCCGCTCCCGAGCCCATGATCACGATCACGCGTTCGGCCTCGGGATCGCCCGAGTAGTCGAAGAGATGGTAGCGGCGGCCCGTCCGCTCGGCGAATCGGACCATCACTTTCTCAACGATTCCCGGGCAGTCATCGTAGAAGACGTTAGCCGCCTCGCGCGCCTGGAAGAACACGTCGGGGTTCTGAGCCGTGCCGCGGAGGACGGGCCGGTCGGGGGTGAGGGCGCGCACGCGCGTCGCTCGAATCGCCTCCTCGGAAAGGAGGCTCCTCAAATCGTCGTCCGAGAGCTCCTCGATCTTCGCCACCTCGTGAGAGGTGCGGAAGCCGTCGAAGAAGTGAAGGAAGGGAACGCGCGACTCGAGCGTCGCCGCGTGCGCGATCGCGGCGAAGTCGTGTGCTTCCTGGACGGAGTTGGAGCAGAGGAGTGCGAATCCCGTCTGGCGGCAGGCCATCACGTCGGAGTGGTCGCCGAAGATCGAAAGCGCATGCGTCGCCAGCGTGCGGGCGGCCACATGCATGGTGAAGGGCGAGAGCTCCCCCGCGATCTTGTACATGTTGGGGATCATGAGGAGGAGACCCTGAGAGGCGGTGAAGGTCGTCGAGAGCGCCCCCGCCTGGAGGGCTCCATGGACGGCTCCGGCGGCGCCACCTTCCGACTGCATCTCTGCCACCTCGGGCACGACGCCCCAGAGGTTCGTCCTTCCCCGGCTGGCCCACTCGTCGCAGTGCTCGGCCATCGGCGAGCTCGGAGTGATCGGAAAGATCGCGATCGCCTCGCTCAGGCGAAACGCGACCGAGGCCGCGGCTTCGTTGCCGTCGACGGTAATGCGTTTCTTCTGCTCTGACACCTGTCAACCCTTTCCTATCGCCTGACGGCGGGCATGAGCCGCCAGCATGGCGACGGCGCAGCTCGCGATCCGAGACCGCACGCTGTCCGCCCGGCTCGTGAGAATAACCGGCACCCTCGCACCCAAAACCAGGCCGGCGCTGTCGGCGTTGGCGAGAAAGCTGAGCTGCTTGGCGAGGATGTTTCCCGCCTCCAGATCCGGCGCGAGCAAGATGTCCGGATCGCCCGCGACCTCGGAACGAATGCCTTTCGTTGCCGCCGCCTCCCGGCTGATGGCGTTGTCGAACGCCAGGGGTCCATCCAGGAGGGCGCCCTTGATCTGTCCCCGGTCGGCCATCTTGCAGAGAGCTGCGGCATCGATGGTGGCTGGCATCTTGGAGGTCACGGTCTCGACCGCGGCCAGGATGGCGACCTTCGGGTTTTCCCGGCCGAGAGCCACGGCCAGGTCGATGGCGTTCTGGCAGATGTCCACCTTGTCTTCGAGAGTGGGAGCGATATTGATCGCGCCGTCGGTCACGATCAGGACCTTGTGATAGGTGGGAACGTCCATGACGAAGATGTGACTGATTCGCCTCGCGGTACGGAGTCCTCCTTCGCGAGAAACGACGGCTCCCATCAACTCGTCGGTATGGAGGCTCCCTTTCATCAGGAGCTCCGCCTTGCCCTCGCGGACGAGCGCGACCGCCCGGGACGCTGACGCATGGCTATCGGCAACGTCCACGATCTCGTAATCGCCGACGTCGATGCCAGCGGGACGGCCGATTTCGGCGATCCGGTCGGCGGGACCCACGAGGATGGGCACGATGAGCCCTTTTTGCGCCGCTTCGACCGCTCCGGCCAGCGCGGACTCTTCGCAAGGGTACGCGACCGCGGTCGGAACCGGCTCGAGATTTCGGCACCTCTCGAGCAATCGTTCATATTTCCCCGTTCCAGGCTCTTTGCTCATGAATGTGTCTCCTTCGCTCCGCGCGGTCCCGTTTCCTTCAGCAGGAAGAGAAGCCCGATCGCGAGGGCGACCCCGTACATAAGCGGCGTGAACGCCGTCTGGTAGTGCCCGGGCTCCATTGGTGCGGCCCCCGAGGAGATACCCTCCAGAATCCATCCGAAGACCGGACCGAGGAGCGCGCTGAAGGTGAAGTTGAGAAAGTTGACCACTCCCGTTGCCGTTCCCCCGAACTGCGGCGGGTTCGCTTCCTTGATGATCGTGTACGGTAGCATCGCCGCCCCCGACGCGATGCCAGCGATGAGCCCGACGGTGTACGGGGGGAGCAGGTCAGAGGGGCCATAGAGAATGAACGCGAGGCACCCGAGTAGGACGATCGCCCCACCGAAGAGCACCGGCTTTCTCCGCCCCAGCCGATCCGAGATGAGGCCGAGGAGGGGACATCCGAGGATCCAGCCGAAGGGAACCGTCGAAGACCGCAGCACCGCGTCAGCATACTCGAAGCCGCGAGCCTCCTGGAGATAGCGAACGCCCCAGATCATGTCGAAGATGGTCGTGGGAATGAAGAGCAGACCCGCGATCAGTCCGCACAGAATCGACTGCGGGTTCTTGAAGACCACCTTGAACGCGTCGGCCGCGCTCGTCAGCCCGCCCTCTTTTCGGGCTCGTCGTTCATCCTTGGGCAGCAACAGGTAGAGAACTCCGCCAATCGCGAGACCGGCGATGCCCATTCCGATCCAGAACGCCTGCCAGGAAAGGCCGCGCCCGATCAAAGGTCCCACCAAGAACTGTCCGGCCGAGCCTCCTGCCATGCCGAACATCTGCGTCGCTCCGATCAAGGTGGCGGCGCGGGAGGCGGGAAAATTCGTGGTGGCGATGTAAATCGCTCCCACCAGCGCGAAGACGCCACCCGCTCCCTGGAGAAACCTCCCGACGCTCGCCGCCTCGCGGCTGCCCGTCGCGAACAGGAGGGCGCCGATGCCGACCACGGCCGCTGCCGTCGGCAGGAGCCGCCTCGGCCCCAGCCGATCCATGGCCGCCCCGGCGACCAGGCTGAACGGCGAATAGCCGTAGTAGAAGAGGCCCACGATCGAGGCGACGCCGAGTGGGCCGAGAGTGAAGGCCTCCGATAGCTGCGGCATCATGACCGCCGGCGCCGAACGGAGCGCGTACTGATAGAAGTAGTAGACCGCCGTAAGCAGCCAGGCAACCGCAGCTAATCTCACCTTCAGCCCCCGCGGGCGGAGAGCTTCTGCCCTCCCGCAGCGCATTCCCGACCCGCCATTGCGCCTAATTTCCCAAGAGGCGCGGGGTCACCGACTTGCACCGCCCGCGGGGCCGAACGCCCGGCCGTTCGGAAAGAAACGGGTCGATGCCGTTCCGAGCATACTCACCGTAGGCACAGTATTGGAAGGACGCTGAGCCGGGAACTCGTAAAAGTACTAGGCGGGAGAGAAGATTTTACGAGTTTGGTGCCTTCGAGAGGGCGGGTTGGTTGTGGCACAAGACAGGGCCCTCCGGGATATCGGCTTCGTCGATCTCCCAGAGAACGCCGTTCCGGTTCTAGCCCTAGGACGCCAGGTTTTCATGGACGACGGCCCGGAGGCTCAGGACCAGACGATCTCGACCAGCCCTTGCACCGCGAAGCCCTCCTCTTTGCTGATCAGCTTTGCCCCGACGGTACGAGCGGCGCTCACGATCAGCCGGTCGAAGGGATCGCGAATGGTGCCGAGAGCCGCGAACTCATCAATCTGCGGAAAGTCCAGCGAGAGAAACTTCAGCTTCGGGGTCTCCTCGGTCGCGGTTTTGAGCTGCGCGAGGCCGAACTCGATCCGCCCGAGCTCTCTCAACAAGACGACCTCGGCAGCAACGGCGGCCGGAATCCACGCCTGGCTTTCGCCCTCTTCAACCGACCTCAATGCACGTTTGGCCTTCCTGCCGAGCTTGGCCGGCGCTGCGAGCGAGAAAACCAACGCGTGGGTATCGAGGACGTAGCTAGCCATGGCGCCCGAGCCGGGACTCGCTCCCCCACAGGAGATCACGAACCTCCTGAATCTCTTCATCCGAGGGCAATTGGGTGCCTTCGAAAAGACCCAGGAAGCGCCCCTTCCCACCAACCTCGTCGGACCGATCGGTGAGGGCCCTCTCGAGATCGGCGACCACTTGTGCCGAGACGGAGCGATGCTGCGCCTTGGCTCGGGCCTCGAGGCGGCGCTTGAGTGAAGATGGGATTCGTATCGTGATAGCCGCGTCCTTGGCCATGTCATCATTATGAAACACAATGAATACAAATCTCAAGTAGGGGCGTTGCCGGTCCGCCGCCTGTCCGGCAGGAGCTCGAGTACCGTGGACGGAGGACGGCCGAAGAGGGAGACAGAACGAAATCGGTTTGGAACCTACCTCTTCGGAGCTTCGGCTGCGGTACGGTCATCTTCAGCCAACAAGACTCTGCGGCGACTCACGGCGAGCCTTCTCTCAGCGGCACCGAGACCGTAACCGTCGTTCCGCGTCCGGGGGCGCTCTCGATGTCGAGCTTCCCGTGCACGAGACGCGCCCTCTCCCTCATGCTCGCATGCCCGAGGCTCCTGGTTCGTCGCTGGCCCGACGCAAAACCCACTCCGTCGTCGCTCACCTTCATTTGCATCTGGCCGTTCGTCGTCGTTACCGCGAGCTGCACCCGGCTCGCCCCGGAATGTCGCGCCACGTTGCGCAGCGCCTCCTGAGCGATGCGGTAGAGGCAAGCCGCGGTCTCGGGCGGAAGCTCCGATGGCCCCTCGAACGAAGTCAATTCAGCGCGGATGGATTCTCTCCGGGAAAAGCGGTCGCACTCTACTTTGAGCGCATCCTTCAATCCCAGATCGTCGAGAACCGAGGGATGGAGCTGGTAGGAAAGCGCGTGAACATCCTCGCTGAGCCGAACGAGCTCGTCCCTCATGGCGGCCGCCGACTCCTCCACGGTTGAGCTCGGGGCCCGTCGCACGCGCGCCGCATCGATGGCGAGCCTTGCGAGCCTCTGGCTCAGATCGTCGTGCAGCTCCCGGGCGAGCCGGCGACGCTCGTCCTCATGGGCGGTGAGAAGGCGCCGCGCGAGCGCTCGGGCTTCCTTCTGGGAGGCGCGTCGGCGGGAGCGCTGCAGGAGGAGACCGCCGATAAGGGCCGTTTCCAAAACCAGGAAGCTGATGCCCACGAGAAGAAGCATACGGTGCTCGTCCCAGAGCGAGGGAGGCCGAAACAAGACACGGCTTCCCTCCGGAAGCAGTGTCTCGCGAATTCCCCATCGCGTCAGCTCGCGGAAGTCGTAGACCGGGCTGCCAGCCGTTACCGGACTTGGCTCGATCGTCTCGGGTGGCTCACCGCTCAAAATCCGGTGGGCGGTCGCCGCGGCACGGCGGCCAATCTCCGTTTCCGATAAGAGCGGTCCGCCTACGATTCCCGTGCCGAGCTGCGAGGCAAACAAGCCAAAAAGAGGTGCGCCGGACACGGCGTGAAGAATGGTGAACGGATCGTCGCGCCGGTTCACGATGCCAGCGGCATCTCCGTACTCGCCAAAGAGAATCGCGCTCTGCGACGAAAGTCCTGCGACTCGTTCTTGCATCTCCTGGAGCGACAGGCCTTGAAGCCAGCTGAAACGAACCCTGGCGGAGAAGGGCTGGAA
>DASPGQ010000826.1 GCA_035620555.1 Vicinamibacteria bacterium | reverse complement strand
CGCGGAGTACTTCCGCGACGAAGAGAACCAGGACGTGCTCCTGTTCGTGGATAACATTTTCCGCTTCGTGCAGGCGGGCTCGGAGGTGTCGGCGCTCTTGGGCCGCATGCCCAGCGCCGTGGGTTACCAGCCCACGCTGGGCACCGAGATGGGCGGACTGCAGGAGCGCATCTGTTCCACCAAGAAGGGGTCGATCACGTCGGTGCAGGCGATTTACGTGCCCGCCGACGACATCACCGATCCGGCCCCCGCGACCACGTTCTCGCACCTGGACGCCACCACGGTGCTCTCCCGACAAATCGCGGAGCTCGGCATCTACCCCGCGGTGGATCCGCTCGCGTCGACCTCGCGCATCTTGAGCGCCGCGGTCGTGGGCGAGGAGCACTTCGACGTCGCGCGCCGCGTGCAGGAGATTCTCCAGCGCAACAAGGAGCTGCAGGACATCATCGCCATCTTGGGTATGGATGAGCTGTCCGAAGAGGACCGCCTGACCGTCAACCGCGCGCGCAAGATCCAGCGCTTCCTTTCGCAGCCCTTCTTCGTGGCGGAAGTGTTCACCGGTACTCCGGGCAAGTACGTCAAGATCCAGGACACCATTCGCGGCTTCAAGGAGATCATCGAGGGCAAGCACGACGACATCCCGGAGCAGGCGTTCTACATGGTGGGTTCGATCGACGAAGTGGTCGAGCGCGCGAAGAAGATGGGCTAAGCGATGTCGACGGGCGCGACCTACAAGTTCAAGATGCTGACCCCGAACCGGACCGTCTTCGACGGCGAGGTGGTCTCGGTGACCGCCCCCGGTGGTGCCGGCTACCTCGGCATCCTCGCGCACCACGCGCCGCTCATCACGACCTTGCTCGCGGGCGATCTCACGCTGCGCAGCAAGGACGGCGAGTCGTACCGCTACCGCATCGGACCCGGGATCCTCAAGGTCGCGAACAACGAAGCGGTGGTCCTGACGGAGTCGATCGAAGAAGCGTAGACGTCGCCCCCGGCCCCAAGGGCGCCAACTTTTCATCCCTATTTGTGGTATTCTGCGCGTACACGGGACGCGCCGCGTCCTGGCGCGTTCCCACTTCCCCTGGAGGTGTGCCATGAAGTACGCGCTCTTGCCACCCCTGCTTTTCGGCCTTCTGATTTTCTTCAATCAGCCAGTGGGCGCGCGAGATAGCCAGATTCTGATCGACCCGGGGCCGCGCGACCTCGACGCCCAGTTGCCAAGCAACCCCTCGCAGTCCATTCGTGGCGGCGCGCCTGGCGTGCTTCCTATTACAACGCTCGCTTTCTACGACTTCGAAACGCTCAACCCGATGGGCTGGACGACCCATGATCTCACCCACCCCATTCCGTTTCGGTTTTTTATCGCCTCGACCAGCGACTTTCTGACCGGTGGATCGTTTGGCAGGCTGGTTCCGATTATGGGCGACAAAGCCGTTTGGTGCGGAATTCCGTCCGCGCCGCTGGATCCAAATTTTTGTTCGTACAATACCCCACCCGGCTACGGGAACGGATGGAACGAAGCGTTCGAATCGATTGCCATCACCAAGCCGGCTGGCAGTTCGGTCCGCTTTGAATACCGCATCACCTACGACACCGAATCCAACTACGACAAGATCTATCTCGAATACCAGAATGTCAGCGGACAGTGGACGGCGGTGACCCTTCCCTCGACGGGAACCACGAGCTACTCCGGACTGCTCTGGCCGTCGGTATATGAATCCGTTTTGATACCCGCCGCCAGCCTGCCCTCGACGTCGGTGCGGCTGCGCTTTCGCTTTCAGTCCGATGCCTCATGGTCGGACGAGGATGGCCTCGTGAACACCGACGGTGCTGTGATCCTCGACGAGTTCCGAGTGATGACCGGGGTCGGGGCGATCCTCAACCTTCAAACCTTCGAGGCGGATCCCAGTCTGAGCGGCACCACCGCCGACGGCACCTGGAGCGGTCGCGCGCTGGGGCGCGGTGATTTCGCTCAATTGTACGCGGGTGCATCGACCCTGCAGCGTTCGCCACCGCTTTCCGCGACCGACATCAACTCGAGCAGCGTATGGGGTTTCTACAACGGATCCCCGGAGACGTACGCGTGCGGGGGATTCGGAGCCTATGCGGCCGTACCCAAACACGACGGCGACAACAGCTACATCCGTAACTCCATCCGATCGCCGTGGATTCCCTGGGAACCGATGCCCGGCCAGACGACGCACTTTCGCTTCGACGTCTACCGCGATTTGCCCCGCGACAACCTGGTTTTTTATACTTGGCAAACGCGCACGCGCAGCGACGGCGGGTGCCCGACCAAATGGATGTCGGATAGTTTTGTGTACTACGGCGATGCGCTTGACTGGCTTGTCTTTGAGAAGGACGTTTCCACGTACGTCGCGACCACGAGCGGAACCGACGAGATTCAGTTCGAGGTGGTCGTGGTCGACCGGGCCGATGTGTGGACCGGCTCGATTGGTTCCGGCGCATGTCACAGCAATGCGCCGCTCATTGATAACTTCGAGGTCTATCTGGACAACACCCATTCCTGGGTCGTGCACGACCTCGATCTGTTCCAGGACACCTTCCCCGACGACGGGACCCTGACCGGGTTCATTCGCGCGGACGCCGCCAGCGGCGAAGACGTGGCGAAATTTCGCGTGGCGGAGCCGG
>DASPGQ010000825.1 GCA_035620555.1 Vicinamibacteria bacterium | reverse complement strand
CTCTCGAGGCGTACGCCACTGGCACGCGGCCGAGCGGCATCATGGAGTCGGTGGCGGCGGCCCTGCCGGACGACACGATACGCGAGCTGGCGGCCTATTACGGCCGGCTGAGCGCGTTCGGAAGCGAGAGCCCCGGGAGTTCACAGGCCGCGGGTGCATCCATTGCGCGCGACGGGATTCCCGAGCTTCGCGTCCCGTCGTGCTCCGACTGCCACGGTCCCGGCATCACCCCGCGTCGAGACGTCTATCCCCGGCTGGCCGGCCAGGACGCGGCCTATCTCGTCCAGCAGCTCGAGCTCTTCGAGTCGGGTGCGCGAGGGGGCTCGGAGTTTGCGCACTTGATGGATCCGGTGGCATCGCGGCTTCCGGCAAGCGCTATGCGCGAGGTTGCCAACTACTACGCCTCCCTCGAGGATTGATTGTGCCGAGAGGCTCCTTCGCCTAGCGACGACGCTATCACTATCAAGCTTTATACCGCACTAGTATCGCGGACCCAGGCGAGGAGCGCCCTTCAGCTTGTATTCGGCGTCGATCGACTTCGCCCTCCCTCAATTTCGCGACCCGCGTCTCTAGCGTCGGGAGCTCCCGAGATCACGCTTGCGGTGCCGACGATTACTGCGCCTCTTCGTCACGAGGTGGCGGGGGCGGCTTCTCGCGCTCGGCGCGTTTCCGGAGCTCTTTCTTGTGTTCCGCGTGGACGACGTCTTCACCTTGATGCGCGCTGCCGCCGGTTTTGTAGTGATCGGGGTGCACGTTCTTGTGTTTGCTCAAAGTCTCAACCTCCTCGTTCGCGAGCTCAATAACGGAGGAGCGCGCCGATATCGCCCCGTCGCGACAGTCGTTGCCGGGCGGCCGCGCCGCCGACGAACTCGACTCTCGCGCCGTGCGTAAACGCCCGCTCGATAGCGATGTCGACGACGTTCGCCACCGCTTCGACGATCCCGCCACAGACGGGACAACCGTCGTGCGTCGTCGCCGTCACCCGTCCGCAATGGCGGCACTCCCAGCCCGGCGCCGCGAAATCTTCGGCAAGGATCAGCGTCTCGATCCGTCCTTCGGCGAGCGCGCCCAGAGTGTCGTCGAGACCGCTCACCCCGGGACCGCCCGCTTCCGCTCGATCGCCCATCGTGCGCACGAGCTCTTCTTCCTCGCGATGCTCGGCCTCTTCGCTCGCCGCACGTGCTCTTTCGAGAATGTCGGCCTCCGACTCGTGCTTCACGTCCACCGGAAGCGAAGCGACGAGACGGGAGCGGAGGTGATCGGGCAACAAACGCTCGGTCTCGCGGGTGACCTCAACGGTGCCGCCGAGAATGAGCCGATCGAAGCCCCGGTTCGTGTTGTTCGCGTGGAGCTTCTCGATAGCGGCCACTACCTCGCGCAAGTGTTGCTCGAAATGGACCTCGGTGTGGCGCTCGAAACGCGCTTGCGACCACCCTCCGGTCTTGTGCTGGCCGGGAACCTCGGAGACGATCGTGCCGGCGGGCCTCGCGTGCCGTTGCGCCGAAGTGTAGAACGACGCTTTGTCGCGTTGCACGACACACACGAGAAGACGCGGGTACTCGTCCAGCACGACCGACAACGGACGCGTATTCGTCGTGGTGTCGACGATGAGGAAACCCGGCCGCATGACCTCGAGCGGGATGACTTCCCAGACGCCGGCGGGCCCGCACGAGTAAATGACGAGGGCTTTGCCGCTCGGGGTCCAATCGCGGATGAAAGCTTCGACTCGCGGACGCTCGCGGCGAGCCGCTTTTATTTTCGCCTCCGAGGGTTCGCGGCGCTCGAAGCGCTCGAACGACGACTTGAGCAGGAGTGCCGCCAGGCCGCGCTCGTACATGAGTCGCGGCTCGAGCCGGAGGCACAAGCTGAGGATGAGGTCCTTGGATTCGAGCCGGACCAGCCGCTCGATGAGTGCATCGTCGATTAGGCTCTCGTCCGCTCCAACCCTTTGCTCGGTCATCTTCAGCCTCTCGATTCCAACCCGCCGATCTCCGCCTACTTTCCGGAGGCACGGTAGGCCTCCTCCTCTGGAAGAAGGCCCACCGTCTTCGGGGGATCCAATGGGAGCTCGTCATCGCGAGCCCATCGTTACGGTCCTTTTTCCATTCCACGACAACTCGCTCGGCCAAAACATCGGGTGATGCCCCGAGGTGGTCTTGGGGCACACACCCGACCACTCCAGGAGCCGGCGGAAGAAGATGTGATCGAGCCGACATGGGGTCTCGCTCGGCCGAAAATCCACCGTTCGACCGAAGGAACGGATGTTCGGCCGCCGGTAGCATCCACCCATGAATCGAAGCCACCGGCTGCTTGCACCTCTCCTCGTCGTCGTCGGTGGCAGCGAGATCGCTCACGCGAAGCTTCTCACCGACGACTACCTAGCGGACGTGCGCGAAGCGTTCGCCCACATGTACAACCTGGACTACGAGTCATCGCTCGCTGGGTTCGAAGAGCTCCGAGACGCCCATCCGGGCCATCCGGGCCCGCACCTCGATCTCGCCATCGTCGTTTGGCAGCGAGAGCTGTTCCGCCGGCGGGAGCTGCGGTTGGACCGTTTCGTCTCGCCGGGGCAGTTCTCCGAGTCAACGGACGAGTCGATGCCCGAGGCCGCACGACGCGCGTTCGAATCGCACATCGCCGCGGCGGAGCGGCTCGCGACGGCTCGCTTGGACGCGGACCCGGACGATCCCGACGGCCTCTACTACCTCGGTGAGGTCAGGGCGATTCAGGCGTCGTTCGCGCTCACGATCGAACGTGACAAGATCCGGTCTTTCAAGCTCGGACGAAGGGCGCACGAGCTCCACTATCGTCTCGTCGAGCTCGACCGGAGCCATATCGACGCGTATCTCACGCTGGGCACGTACGAGTACATTGTCGACGACTTGCCGTGGTACGTGAAGTGGCTCGCGACGCTCGTCGGCTTCCAAGGAGACGAAGAACGAGGGCTCGACTTTCTGAAAACCGTCGCCGAGCGGGGTCGCCGCGCGCGGGACGTGGCCCGGGTGCTCACGATGGTGCTCCTCGTTCGGGAAGAACAGCTCGAGAGCGCGCTCGAGCTCGCCGTCTCCCTCGAGGAGGATTTCCCGAAGAACTACCTCTTCGCGTTGAACCGCATCGAAATCCTCGAGAAGATGGACCGGGACGACGAGGCGGTCGAGCAATACCGGCGCCTTTTGGATCGCACGCGAAGACGCCATCTGCCCGATTACGTCCGCGAGCGCGCCGAAGAAGCGCTCGCACAGTAACGGCAGCGCTTCGGGGCTTCGGAATACCGGTTGAGCGTCAGCCACGGTGACGGCGCCCTCGGCGAAGCCGAAGCCATCCGGCAACGAGAGCTCCGACGACCACGCCGATCAACAGCACGAAGAAGATCAACAGGGAAATCGACAGCTCGAAGTGCCACGAGAAAAAGTGCACCACCGCGGGATTC
>DASPGQ010000824.1 GCA_035620555.1 Vicinamibacteria bacterium | reverse complement strand
GACACCCACGCTCTGCTGTGGTGGCTCTTCGACGACCCACGCCTCTCCGAGCGCGCTCGAGGAATCTTGCGTGATTCCACGAACGAGATTCTTGTATCGGCCGCGAGCGCTTGGGAGATCAGCACCAAGTACCGGCTCGGGAAGCTGCCCAGCGCGTCCGAGCTGGTACGGGATATCGACGGCTGGGTCCACCGCGCCGGCTTCCGCGAGCTGCCGGTAACGATTGCCCACGGTCAGCGTGCGGGGAGCTGGCCTCAGGCGCACCGAGACCCCTTCGACCGGATGCTCGCAGCTCAATGCGCGCTCGAAGAGATACCACTCATCGGGCGGGACCCGGAGCTCAAGGATTTCGGTATTCGTCTCGTTTGGTGAACGCGAATCCTCGTAGATAGCCCGCCCCGTCCCTTTCAGGCAAGGCTATGTCACGGGCAGAATGATCGTGCGAACCGTGCCGATCGCTTCGCGCGTCTCCTCCGCCCATCGGCCCTGGAAGTATTCGACGACGCTCTGCATCAGCTCGTGGGTGACTTCGGCGAGGCGGCGCTCGAGGGGCCATGAGAGAAATCTCGCGGGAGACGACAACGCGTTCGAAACGGCGATGAGGTTGTCGAAGAGAGAGATGCGGGCACCATGAGTGTCGGGCTGGACGATGATGCGTATGACGCCCCCACCCGCTCCTGCCAAACGGCGGCGAGAGTTCTCGATTAGAGTGTAAAGAAGGCCGCGCAACAAGAATGGCTCGGCGTAAACCGGTCGAACCCCCGCCTTCACGTCTACGACGAACCGAATCCCTTGTTCGTTGAGCCCATTTGCGAGCTCGTGCTCGAGACGTCCCAGCGTCTCCTGAATCGGCGTGGGAACCCGCCCCGGAAGTCGCCCGGCTCTAAGATCCATGATCATCTGCCGGATGAATTTCACGCTGGAGATGGAGGCCTCTAGCTGTTGAATCTCTTGGCTCAGCCACTGTGGGGTATCCGATCGTGTCCGCATTCGAAATAGCGCGCCGGCGGCATCTCGCAGGGGTCCGTCAAGCCCATAGGCTGCCCCTTCGGCGATGCGACCACGGAAGGTGCTGCGAAGATTCTGTTTGAGAGACTCAGAGGCGTGAGCGTCGGAGATCACTTCGAGAGCCATCGTCAGCTCCAGAACGACGCGCTCGAGGTGGTCGATGGTCTCGCGGGTCGGCGCGGGGGATTCCTGGGGCAGATAAAACGTTACCAGGCCGAGGGCATGAACCGGGGTTCGCATCGGCAGCGCGAGGACGGCGACACAGTCTAGACCGACCCGATCCATGGCGTCCTCGAGCGCGCCGGCCTCCCCGCGAAATTGAATCATCGGCCTTCCACCTTCCACCAGCGCATGTGCGAGCGGTCGTCCTCCCGGACTTTTTGCCCCCTCGAGCGGGTCGACTTGAAGGCCGAGACCTACGACCTGCTCGAAATGCCCGTCGGGCCGTATGAGACTCATGGAGGCTTGACGGCATTTCAGTGACGCTGCGAGGGACTCGACAAGCCCTTCGAGAAGCACGGGTGTTTCATCCGGGCTCGCCTCGAAGAGTCGCTTGGCGATATCCGCCACGACGCTGAAGGTCTCTACACGTCGCGTCTCGAGCTCGTTTCTTTCCCTGAGCTCGCTGATGTGATCGGTGAGGCTCGACGCCGCCTCAGCGTAGCTTTCAAGCATCGCGTTGGCGGAGCGTGTATCGAGCTCTACGGCCCCGTCCGTGGGCGAATGAACCGGAGGGGAATGCGAGCTAGGCAGTATCGGTGCGGGACCAAAAGACATTTCCAGCTCGTCCGGTGGAGCTACCTTGACGGACGGCGCGGGCGCGGCCACATTGGACAGCTTCGGGGCCTTGACGCGCACCACTTTCGTCGGAGGCGGCTCGACCGGGCCAGAGGGAACCGTGCCCCTGGTAATGAGGTCTTCTGGTGTCGTACCGAAGATCTCGAGCATCGTACGGGAAGCCCACTCCTTCGCCGAGCGTGCATCTCCGAGGTTCTCCCCAATCCGGTATCGCGTGGCGAGCTCGGTCATCGTACATTCGAGCGCCGCGGTGAAGACTTCCAGCACTCCTTTGCCCTGAGTGGCGACCGAGGGGAAGCTCGGCGCGCTCCGAGCATTGAGACCTCGCTGCATGATCTGGAGGTCGGTCGTGTCGGGAAGGTCGCGCTTGTTGAACTGGAACACGAGGGGGATGCTCGACGGCTCGATACCGTGCTCGAGGAGATACTCCGTCATCTCCTTGAGACTCTGTAGATTCTCGTGCCAGCGATCGGTCGCCGAGTTTGCCACGAACACGATTCCATCGGCGTTCTTGAGCAGCATTTTGCGCGTCGCGCCATAGAAGCGCTGACCGGGCACCGCGACGATCTGGAACCGCAGTTCATAGCTGCGAAAAGCCGGAGTGGACAACGGGAGAAGGTCGAAGAGTATGGTGCGGTCCTGAGCCGTGTTGACCGAAACCAGCTCCTGACGACGGTCCTGGCGCGCGAGGCGATGAAGAACTTGGAGACTCGTCGTCTTTCCACCCGCTGCGGGCCCGTAGTACAGGACCTTGACGCGGAGGAACCGCTCCTTGTGATTGATCTCGACCAAGTTTCTACCTGCTAGTACTCTTTCAATCGGACAGCCTGCCGTATCTGCTGTCGTAGCTCAGGCTCACGCGACGGCGAGGTCCCCGCTCCGAGTCGTAAACGTCACATTGGGCGTAGGGCTTCGAGTAGATGTGGAGGCTCGCGGCCGGGGACCCGAACTCGGGAGCGTTCTCGACGGCGTGTATCTCCGCGGGACCATCGAGAAAGCCGACTGTCCCGTCGATCGGTTCGTCGATGAGCCGCAGCTCGAGGGGCTCTTCGGAGAGCAGCTCGTAGTTCGAGAAGCGAAGCCTGCCTCGCTCGACCCGGGCGAAGCAGAGCTCCCCCTCGTGGCCGTGGATGGGCGCCCGGTGTCCGGATCCCCAGCACAGAACGAGGACTTCGAAGTCGGCGTCCTTGTGCACCAGATTGCGGGTGTACCGCTCCTGGCAATGGTGGATATAGGGTTCGAGGGCGCTCGGCTCTACGAGAGTCGATCCGAGATACTCCCGCACGTCCACGGCGGGAAAGCCCATGTCGGAAAAGGTTTTCAGGTCAGCCATCAAACGGTCTATCGCGACGTACCGAGCCATTCGTGAGCCTCTTCTCGGAACAGTCAGGGATACTAGTATGAGAAGTCATTTGCGCCAGGTTGTCAAGGCGCTGCGGGCCCGGAACTCCGACTTCGGCAATCAGTTGTGCACCCTCCTGGGTTAGACTGGCGGTGTGGGTCCCCAAATAACCGACTCGCATTTCGTCATCGCCGTTTGTGACCTCGAGAAGTCCGCCTCTTACTATCGTGATGTCCTCGGTTTCGCCGTCCGAGACATGGGTGACCCGGGTTGGAGGATGCTCGTCAAAGACCGATGTACGATACTAGCTGGAGAATGTCCTGATGCGATACCTCCCACCCGGCTCGGCGACCACTCTTACTTCGCCTATTTCGTTATCGATGGAATCGACGATTACTACCAGGGGGTGGTGGCAAGGGGCGGTCGTATTCGTAAGCCCGTCCGGGATGAGCCCTGGAAGATGCGAGAATTCGCCGTCGAGACGGTCGACGGCCACCGCATCATGTTCGGATCGCGTATTCAATAGGATACGATGCAAAACGCGGTAGAGAGCCTGCTGCCACGCGTCATTGGGTCGGCTGGCCTGGCTCTGTCTTTGTTTTTCTTTGGGAGCGTTTCGGGATACGCCCAGGTCGTCAAGCTCGTCGGTGATGGCCGGGTTACCGTTCAGGCGGAAGGGGTCATCTTGGTCAATATGTTGAGGGAGCTGGAAACGGTTATCCCCATCGAACAGATTTTGCTCGATCCCGCCGTCGACGGAAAAATGGTGCGCGTCGAGCTGGAAGACGTCCCGTTTCGAGAGGCGATCGAAGAGGTTCTCGCCGCGGCCGAAGTGAATCACGTTGTCTGGGGCGAGGATAACGGGCCGTTTCGCATCTTTGCAGGCTCTGCTCAACAGACCAGGCCCGTGCCGTTGTCCGAGCGGTCTGTTGGGGTCGACACGTCGGGAGGGGCCGGTCAGCCAGATCCGTCCGGAGCGCCGCCCGATCGGTCGCAAACGCCCGATTGGACGACCTCCCCGGCCTCGGGCGAAGCTTTCCCCGCCTCGGGCGAAGCCTTCCTCGCAACCCCGCCCGACGACGAACGATTCGCGGCGACTCTGGCGATCCTTCTCATGGGTCTTTTCTCCGGCGCCTGGCTCGTGGGGGGGCGCCGCCTGTCGCCCCGAGCTCGTTCCCGCGACTCCGTCCGCATCGAACGACCGCGTTGAGGGGTTTGCGCTCTGGCACCGCCCGCTGGGCGTTGCTGTCGCTCATCGCCGTTCTTCCCGTCGTTTTCAATCCCTATGCGAGCACCCCCTCCGAGCCTATCAAGGTAACCCTTTTTCAGTGGGCTGTCTGCGCAATCCTGGTGCTCGCCGTGGTCGAGGGCGGAAGCGTCTCTTTTGGTGGAATCTCGCGTCTTTCTCTGCGAGAGATGACCGTCGAGCTCGCCGTCGCGGTCTACGCGGTGGCTTTCGTGCTGTCGACGGTATTTTCCCTGGATCCTGCTCTGAGCTTTTGGGGCGGGGGCGACAAACACGGTCTCCTCACATGGCTCGCCGTGTGGCTTTTCTTTGGCTTGACGATCTCGGCCGGTCGAGATCCGGTGTGGATTCGGGCCCTCGTCGATGCCGTACTGGTCAGCACGGTTCCCGTGTG
>DASPGQ010000823.1 GCA_035620555.1 Vicinamibacteria bacterium | reverse complement strand
AACCCGCTTCGACTTCACTCATCACTTGGCTGTGTCAGCCCGATGAAGAACGAGCAGAATCATGCTCTCAAATCTGCTGATGTGAAGTCATCGACCCATCCACTTTCTTGAACAAGATCACTTCGGAAGCTCAAGCTCTCGTGAATCCCATCTTCCGCAGATGCTTCTCCATCGGACCGAACCTCTCGCGGTAGCTCAGCTCGACGCTTCGATAGTTCGGGTGGAACACCAGGGCGGAGCGGATGACCATGAGCCTCTTGCTCGCACCTCGGCGAGAGCGTACCGACCACTTGAAGAACACCCGTTGGATCCGGGCGTCGACATCCTCCGAGATCAAACACTCGAGGATCTCGCGCAGCCGGTCGCGGATGGCCTCGACTCGTCTAGCGTCCTCCACCGTGATTCGCCCAGTGACCGGGAGCTCGGCGTTGAGGTTGACCTCATAGCCCACTTCGACCGCTCGGCCGTGATTCTTGTCCACGAGCGGTTGGACGTCGTACGTGCACCGGTGCTCGCGGATCCATGCCGAAGCGTCGCTGGCGGCACTTTCGCGTGTATGGTGCGCCGCAGGTTCGGTGAACCTGGGTACCTCGGCCATTACCGCCTGCTCGTCGTCGGGCCCGGGTGCTTCGGAATCTCGCTTTGTCGTCTCTTTCACACGGCCTCCGATGACCCGGCCCCGGGGGAAAGCCAGCACAAGGTCGTGGAAACGATCGGGTACAACTACCGCTAGGTTCCGGCTGCCGTTGCAAGTCTCGCTTTTCACTGTACCTCCACTCGGTGTCCGTCGGTGACGACCGCAATCTCCCGAGGGGGTCATTGACGATCCACATCTTGCTTCCCCCGAGGGCGCCGACGGTCATCCTGGCTCCGGGGAACAGCAAGGATGATGCCAGTCGTTCCGTCAGTGGCCTTGCTTCGGTAGCAAGGAGGAAGCGGGAAGCATGAGTGCCAGGACGCTGCTCGGGGCTGCGCAGGCTGTGTCAGTGTGCGCGGGCACGGGTCCGGTGACTCATCACCTCAACGGCGCGCCGCGTTGTACCTCGCGAGCTTCCGACGATTCCCGAGGTACGGTTGCCGGCGACACGGGATAGTCCCCATTGCCGAAGTCACGGGCTTGCCTTTCACGCCCCTCCATGCGGCCGGGCTCGGCCCTTCTCGCGCTCGTCAGTTCGCGGCTTGCCGAATGCCTTCGTCATGGACTCGCCGGGCCTCGCGAGCCACCAAATTCCTGGTCGCCTGGGCGTTGGCGAGACGACCGGAGTCGCGCTCACCGCAATCCTGTGCCCCTTTCGTGCCTCGGAGCTTCCTTCGCGAACCGGCGCGCTTCTCGAGCTCTCGCAGCGAACTTCTTCAGTAAGGGCAAGCCCCCTCGGGGAGCGGCTCATCGAAGTCGTCGCCGTGCCGGAAGCGGCCGCCGTCGCGCGTCCTCCCCACGGCGTCCACCACGCAGTACTCGAACCATTCCGGGCTCACCCGCACGTGGATGAAGTGATGGAACTTCCCCCGTTCGGGGTCGAAGGCTACGTAGTCTTCGGCGGGCCGATATCGAAGGATGCGCTGGCCGCCTCCTCCGGAGACGAAGTAACGGATGCCCGCCTGCGGAACGATGCGGGCATAGAAGTGGTTGTGTCCGGCGAAGACCACGTCGACCCCTCCTCGCATCAGGATCGGCTCGAGCTGTTCCCCGAGCCGTAACTCTCGGGAGTGTCCCCTGAACCATCCCGCAGCCTTGGGCGTGTGGATCGGGTGATGCATGATGACGATCTTCCAGGTGGCGGTGGATCGGGAGAGCTCGCCGTCGAGCCACTGGAGCTGGTCTCGGTCGTCGCCCGACGGCAGGAGCGACTGGCTGGACGCCAGGGTATTCGTGTCGATCACGAAGACCTGGGCGAGCGCCGCTTCGCCGTACGAAGAATCCCCGGGGATGGTGAGGTGGTAGTAACGGGATCCATTCGCGTAACCGAAGCGGTTCGCGGGATCGAGCTGTCGATCGACCTCGCACCGGGTATAAGCGGTAGCGTCCCGCGGGAGGGGCGTGAGATTGAGGATGCCGCACACCTCGACGTCGTGGTTTCCGAGCGCCGCGTGGAAAGCGACACCGGCGTCGAGGAGATTTCGGTAGACGTCCAGGAAGTTCGGGCCGATCTTCTTCGCTTCGCCCTTGGGGTACAGATTGTCGCCGAGGAGAAAGACGTAGTCGAGCTTGCCTTGCTCTCTCGCGAGCTCCAGCTGACGCGCCACCGACTTCTGTTCCTTGCCTCCAGTGCCCCCGTCCCCTAGAAATGCCACGTAGATCTCCCGCCCCTCCGCGCCCGCGGAACCAACTGCGAAGGAGAATGAGGCGAGGAGCGCCGCCACCAGGCCGGCCCAGCGGGGCATCGAAGGGATCACCGCGTTCCGATTCATATCAGGCCGAGGAGCGTCCCGGTGTGCCGGGCGATCATCAGCTCCTCATTCGTCGGAATCACCCAGGCCGAGACTTTGCTTTGATTCGTCGTGATCCGGGGACCGTGGCGGGCGTTGGCGGCGGCGTCGAGCTCGAGGCCGAGCCACGAGGATGCTTCGCAGATCCGTTTCCGGATTTCGGCCGAGTTCTCTCCGATTCCTGCGGTGAACACCAGGCCGTCGATTCCGCCCAGGACCGCCGTCAGGGCGCCGATCTCCTTCGCCGCCCGGTAGACGAAGTACTCCACCGCGAGCCGAGCGTTCGCGTCCTCGCTCGCGAGAAGCTTCCTCATGTCATTGCTGATACCGGAGATGCCGAGCAGGCCCGATTTCTTGTAGAGGATGTCCTCGACATCCTTGGGACCGAGCGAGAGGTTCTGGAAAAGGTAGAGCACCACCCCGGGGTCGAGTGCACCGGGCCGGGTGCCCATGCAGAGTCCGTCGAGCGCGGTGAAGCTCAGCGTAGTGTCGACGCTCTTCCTTTCCCTCAAGGCGCAAAGGCTCGCACCGCTTCCAAGGTGAGCCACGAGCACCCTGGCTTTCGCGATCTCGGGAGCGACCTGCGGGAGGACGGAAGCGACGTACTCGTACGAAAGCCCGTGAAAACCGTAGCGCTGGACACCTCCGCGGCGGATCTCGAGCGGGAGAGGGACGAGATCCGCAACCGGCGGATGCCCTCGATGAAATGCAGTGTCGAAGCAGGCGACCTGGGGCACCTCGGGCAAGTGCTCGAATACCGCTTCGATCGCCGCGAGGTTGTAGGGCTGATGAAGGGGCGCGAGCGGGACGAGCTCGTGAAGCTCCTCAAGCACCTGCCGGGTCAAAATGACGGGAGCCGCGAAACGAGCTCCTCCATGCACCACCCGATGGCCGACGCCGAGAACCCGCACTCCGCCGTAGAGGGATCGGAGCCACGCGGCGAGCGCGTCGAGCGCGGTGCGCCCATCGCTCACCGCCGCCGGCAGCTCCTGGTCGGCGAGCTCCTCCCCCGCCGCGTCTTCGGCCAAGAGCCTCGGGGCGGTGCCTATCCCCTCGACCTGGCCACGGGATCCAACCTGCCAGGTTCCGTCGGAAGGCCTCCAGTACACGCAGAACTTCAAGCTCGACGAACCGGCGTTGAGAACGAGCGCGTAGTCATCCATCGGGCGTCATCCTATGGCTTCCGCAGGTGGCCATATCGAGACTGCGCCGTCTATCGAAGAGCCGCTCGCACTCTCCCGTTCCTGGTCCTTGCTTCATCGGGGAACCTCGTGGAATTCCCTTTCGGGGGTCCCGGCTCCTTCAGGAAGAAGACGAGGACGATCGCGAGGGCGACTCCGCATAGGAGCGGCGTGAACGCGGTCTGGTAATGAGCGGCCGCGATGGGCGCGGACTCTCCGGAGAGCTCTTGAAGGAGCCATCCGAAGACCGGGCCCAGCAGCGCGCAGGCGACAGCGGTGATTCTCAGGCTCCACCCCTTGGAACTCGACGAAGTGCAAGTTACGTACCAACGAGAGAGAGGGCGCCCAGGCTCCGGTGTGTCCCCCGGAGGAACGCCGACATCCGAGATCCGAAGCACGACGGATCGTCAATCCCGTTCACCCGCCACGTTGCCTGAAGAGTCGCTGAAGCTCAGGTCGCACCTGGAGCCCGCAGCGGCTGGACCTTTCGGAGATGAGCCGGGTTCCGGCGGCGAATGCGGCCGTACGGGGTCCGGCTCGCCGCGGCTCAGCGCTTCGAGGAGGTATGCCGCGGCGGCGAAGACCACCGGGCCCATGACGATGCCCAGAGCGCCGAACAGGGGGAGCCCGCCGAGTATGGCGAGGAACATGAAGAACTCATCGATACCAACCCTCTCGGCGACGAGCTTCGGCCTCACGAAGTTGTCGACCGAGCTCACGATGAGCGCGCCCCAGGCGAGGAGGAAGAGGGCTTTGATCCCGTGTCCCTCCAGCACAAGGTAAATCGAGCCGGGCAACCAGACCGCCCAGGTGCCGACCATGGGAATCGGGCTGGTGAACAGGGTGACCGTCGCCCAGAGTCCGGCATAAGGGACACCCAGGACTGCGAAACCGAGGCCGATGAGGGCGGCCTGGATCCCGGCGATGACCAGCACTCCACGGATGCTCGCGTCGAGCACTCCCCGGAGGCGCGCGAGGAATTCCTCGGTGCGGGTACGCTCGAACGGAAGCAGGTCCGGGATCCGCGCCACCATCCCCTTCCCGTCACGAAAAAGCAGGAACATCGCGAACAGAGTGAAGGCCGTGTAAACGACTCCCCCGGTCACGTTCGTCACCAGGGTGAGGAACGACTCGACGTCGAGGCGGCCCAGCTCCCTGGTGTAGTGCGCGAGCCATTCCTGCAGCATGTTTGGATCCAGCCCCAGAGTTCGCGCGAGCCACTCCCGCGCATCTTCGAGCGGCTCGAGAGCGCCGGCATTCGCCGCGCCGGTGAAAGTCACCTGGAGGCGGGCGCGCAGGCGCAGGAACTGGTCGAAGCCGAGGGTGATGAGGAGCGCGAGCGGGACCAGGATACTGCCGCCGGCGAGCAGCGTCGAAACGAGCGCGGCCAGAGACACGCCGCGGATCTTCCTCGAGATTCGCCGATGAACGGGCTCGAAGGCGATGACGAGGACCGACGACCAGCCGACCACGACGAGGAACGGCGAAAGGATCTCGAAGCAGAGGTAGAAAACGCCCGCCACCGCGCCCAGGAACACCGCCCACTGCAGGGTGGTCCGATCCAGGTGGATCCGCGTGGGCAATGCGTCGGCAGGCGTCTCGGTTTTCGTTCGCTCGGGATGCCCGGGCATGCCGGGAATCTCCCGCCGCCCATCCGCATCGCGACGAGTTTCCATCGCGGTGAACCCGTGCCGCTTCACCCGCGCGGAGGCATCGCGGGCGGTTCACGGCGCCCGAGGCAGCTCGACCGGAGTTTCAAGAGCCGCCAGCCTGGTAACCGGCCGCGATAAGAGCCTTCTCGTCGCGATCCAAGGCGCGGTAGAGGACGTCCCGCGAAGCGGCGTCCGAGCTCGAATTTCTGTTCGAGTTCTTCGTGGATGGCGATGACCTTGGCCACGTAATCGCTGGTTTCCGTCGCCACCCGAACGCTCCGAGCGCGCAGGTAACCTGCATTGATGGGACCGTCATTGTATTCCGCGAGCACCATCCTCTTGTCATGGTAGATGGAGGACAGGATGTCGAGGTCGCGGGCGGCCATCTCGGTGTTGGTGGCGGGGTCATAGAGCATCTCATCGGAGTACTCCCACCCGAGGACCCGCGTGAGGAGCCGTCCGGTCGCGGGCCAGATCTGATAGAGCCCGCGGGCCTCGGCCACGCTGGTGGCCCCTGGATTGAAGCCGCTCTCGACGATTCCCACGGCGAGGAAGAGCAGCGGGTCCACCGAGGGATACTTCTCGGTGGCTTTCAGGAGCAGCTCTGCGGACTCGTACGCCTGCCCCAGGCTCACCCTGGAGTTCACCCGCATGATCTCGTCGCGGATTCCCAGCAGAAGCTGCTTTCGCCGAGAATCCAAGCTAATTCCGACGTTGAGCACCTGGAGGTCGCCCTGGAACTGCCTCAACCGGGCCTGCAGCTCGCGGTGAGACTCGGTTTCGAGATGGAGAGTCCGGAGCGCCAGCAGGATCGACGCCGTCACCATGACCGAGATGACGACGAGCGCCGCCGCGCTCCAGGCTACGTGCGGGAATGTCGAGAGCCGCCGCACCCCTGTCTGGCGGCGCTCGCTCCAGGTGAGGGAGCCCGCCGCGACATCATGCTCGAGCTCCTGGAGATCCGGATGATAGAGATCCACGTTTCACCTCTTGGCGATGAGCGCCGTCACCCGCTCGTCTCATCTCCCCGCCGCGAGCAAACGGCGTACCAGATCTCGACGCTCAAGGCGAGCGAAGCGCGACTTCCGGCCTCCATCGGACGCAGTCGGCCGAGGGCTACGCTGCAATCCGATCCTGAGCGGTCTTGGGAGCGGCGCGATCCCTTCCCCTGTCCACGGGAACCCGCGGCCGCTTCGTTCA
>DASPGQ010000822.1 GCA_035620555.1 Vicinamibacteria bacterium | reverse complement strand
GAGGCGTTTCTGCGCTCGCGGCTCGAAGCTCGGCCCGACAGCGTTGGTCTCTTGTTCCAGATGGCGGCCATCCAGGAGCGTTTGAGGAAGTTCGACGAGGCCGAGGCTCTGTTCAAGAAAGTTCTCGAGCGGGATCCCGAGAGCGGCGCCGCCCTCAACTACCTCGGCTACATGCTCGCCGAACGTGACGTGCGGCTGGAAGAATCACTCGATTACATAAAACGCGCGCTGGCCCAGGATCCCTATAACGGCGCCTACCTCGACAGCCTCGGTTGGGTCTATTTCAAGATGGGCAAGCTCGATCTGGCGGAGGAGCACTTGCTCAGGGCGATTGAGAGCCTGCGGTTGACCGGAGTCGTCTACGATCATCTCGGGGATCTCTACTACGAGATGGGAAATCGGGAGAGGGCCGTCTCTTACTGGCGCCAGGCCCTCGCTGAGGAAGATGACGAGGTCGAGAAAGACACGGTAGCCCGCAAGATCGAGGAAGCCGCGCGCGACCGATGACCCGCCTCGGGGCCGTGCTCGGTGGCGCGGTCGTCGTCCTCGCGCTCTCGTTTGGCTGCGCGCGAAAAACCCTGCCGCCACGTCCTCCGCCCGTGCCGTTGAGTCCATCCGAGATCGAGGCGATGCTGGAGGCGCTCGAGCGGCAAGCCGAGAGTGTACATCGCTATCAAGGGTTGGTGCGCGTTCGAGGACGAGGACCGGAGGGCGGCTTCGACGCGCGCCTGGTCGTGGTGTTCGAACGACCCGACCGCATGCGTGTCGAGCTTCTCGGAGCGTTCGGCGCGACCCGATGGAGCGCCGTCGCCGACGAAACGCAGATCCTCGCCTACTTTCCGGGGAGAAAACAGTACGTTCTGGAGAGCGACGTCGAGTCCGTCGTAGCGCTTCTTCTCGGGGTCGAGCTCGACACGAGAGACCTGATGGCGATCCTGTCCGGCGTCGGGGTCGTTTTCGATCCGGCGACGGTCGTTTCGGGTGAACGTGAAGGAGCGAGCGTGATATTGCGCTTCGATGGCGGTCGTGCCCTCGTTTTGGACGATCTCGGACAGGTCGTGGAAGCCCGGGCTCCTGGGTATCGCGCGCGCTACGAGAGCCGATGGAAGAACGCCGGTCGGAATTTCCCCGACGCGGTCGTCCTCGAGAACGACACGCTCCGAGCGCGGATTCTGACCGAAGAAGTCGACGTGAACGTTCCTCTTGCCGAGAATGTGTTCGTTCTGGAGTTGGCGGAGGGTGCGACCCGACTGCGCCCCGCGGAAGTCGACGGAGAAGCCGTTTTCGTAGTGACTCGCGAGCCCCCCCCGTGAGCCAAAGACTCTCCGCTCGCGCATTCGCCAAGATCAACCTCGGTCTCGAGGTCCTGAGCTCGAGACCAGACGGCTATCACGAGATCCGAACCATCCTGCAGACCATCGACCTTCACGACGAGCTGAGCTACTCCGAGGGCGATGGAATCGAGATCTCTTGCGATGACAGGGAGCTGCCCACCGGCAGCGCGAACCTCGTCCACAAAGCCGCCGCTTTTCTGGCCGACGCCGCGGGAATTCCTCCCGATGTCTCGATTCACATCCGAAAACGGATCCCGGCCGGTGCCGGTCTCGGAGGGGGTAGCGCGGACGCGGCCGTAACCCTCCTCGCTCTGGATCGGCTCTGGAAGCTATCGACCCCGATCGACGACCTCCACCGCGTGGCCTGCCGCATCGGTATGGACGTTCCGTTCTTTCTGCGCGGCGGAACGGCCCTTGCCGTGGGCCGCGGCGACGAAGTGTATCCTCTGGCGTTCGAGCCTGACTTTTACATCGTGTTGATTCTGCCCGACTTCTCGATTTCGACCGCGGCCGCTTACCGCAGTTTGCGGTTGACAAACAAAGGGTCGAGTCTTAAACTTGCCCACTTCGCTTGGGGCGATCCCACGTTCCTCGAAGGATTGGGAGAGCTGGTGAACGATCTTGAGGGGGCAGCGGGCGAGCATTCCGCCTCCATCCATGAGTGCAAACAGATACTGTGCCAGAAGGGTGCTTCCGTCTCCATGATGTCGGGCAGTGGGTCGTCCATATTCGGCGTTTTCCACGATGAGGCCCGAGCGCGCGAGGCCGCACGTTCTCTAGGCCACGAGGGCGTTCGAGTCGTGCTCACCAGGACACTCCGTGGCCAAATCTATCGAGAAAAGTTGCTCGCGGTCCCAGATTGAGGACTCGGTCAGCACGCGGTTGCCGGCCGACTCGGAAGGAGATCTTCGATGGAAATCACCGAGGTCCGGATTTTCCCCGTTGACGACGAGAAGCTGAAGGCGTTCGTCTCGATCATTCTCGATGACTGCTTCGTCATTAGCGACATCAAGATCATCCACGGTCCCAAGGGATTATTCGTCTCGATGCCGAGCAAGAAGCGGAAGGACGGAACCTTCCGGGATATCGCCCACCCGTTGAACAGCGACACCCGTCGAAAGATGGAAGACCATATATTGAACCGCTACCGGGTCGAAGTCGACGAGGCAGAACGGCTCGAGCCGCGTGCGCTTCCCGGAGAGAGAATCGCCGTCCGCTCCTCTCCGAGCGCCCCGAGCCCCACGCGGCCGAGTGGAGTGAGCGAAGCCTAGCAGGGTGATGAATAACTTGAGCCCAGGCTGCGTTCGCTGGTCCCGCCACGACATCGAGCACTCCTTCAGGTCGGTCCCTCTTGATCAACCCGGACGTTTGCTAACATGGTCGGCAGAGCCGATGTAACGGCAGGGATGGGGCGTGGCCAAGCGGTAAGGCGCCGGACTTTGGATCCGGTATTCGAAGGTTCGAATCCTTCCGCCCCAGCCAACCCGCGCCCCCAATCACTTAGAATATCGAGGACATGAAACGACCGCTCAAGCTGTTCGGCGGAACTTGCAACCCGAAGCTCGTCCAGGAGATCGCTGATAGCCTCGGCGTCGAGCTGAGAGGCGCCGAGCTCACGAGGTTCGCCGACAGCGAAGTTTCGTTCCAGATTACGGAAAACGTGCGGGGAGCCGATGTCTTCGTCGTCCAGCCGACGGGGCCGCCGGTCAACGAGCACCTCATGGAGCTGCTGGTGATGATCGACGCTTTCAAGCGGGCGTCGGCGAGCCGGATCACGGCGGTCCTCCCTTACTATGGTTACGCCCGCCAGGACCGGAAGGAGCGGCCACGGGTCCCCATCTCTGCGAAGCTCGTCGCCGATCTGATCTCGACCGCGGGCACTTCTCGAGTCATCACAATGGATCTCCACGCAGGTCAAATCCAGGGCTTCTTCAACATTCCAGTCGATCACCTGTTTGCCGCACCCGTCATGCTCGAAAGGGTTACCTCTCTCGGTCTCCAGAGACTCGTCATCGTTTCACCCGATGCTGGAGGTGTGGAGCGGGCTCGAGCTTACGCGAAGCGGCTCCGGGTAGCCCTAGCGGTCATGGACAAACGCCGCGGCGGAAACAACGAGGTGGAGACCATCCATGTGATCGGCGATGTCGTCGGGAAGACCGCACTGATCGTAGACGACATCGTGGACTCGGCCGGAACTCTAGTGAAAGCCGTCGAAGCCTTGCGCGAGGCAGGCGCCGACCGGGTTTTGGCCTGCTGTACCCACCCGGTACTATCCGGACCCGCCGTGGAGCGCATCGAGGATTCCTCCATCGAGAAGCTCATCGTTTCCAACACGATCCCGCTGAGGCCGAACGCCCGGGCGTGCGACAAGATCGAAGTTCTCTCCGTGGCCCGCCTCCTCGGAGAGGCGATCTTGAGCGTTCACGACGAGACATCCGTGAGCAAGCTCTTCGTCTAGTCTAGTCTCTAGCTAGTTCTAGTACTCAATGCCGTGGCGGGACCTGTAATCGACCGGCCGCCACGGCTCGGGGCTGCTTACGGCGCGGCAATTATTCGCACTGCGTGCTCACATCTCATATCTTCGAAGCAGCCCGAATGCGGACGATTGCGCCGGGCTCGCTCCGCTCGCGCAGGGTGGGCTGAGTTCTTCAGCACCCTGCTCCGTTATACCGAACTCGATTCTCCTGTTGTATAATTGCCGGCTGTTTCTCTCGAGGAGAAAGGAACCGATTCCATGGCATCGTTGACGATGGAGGCAGAGCCGCGATCGGCGTTCGGCAAAGGGCCGAGCCGTCGCCTTCGCGCGGAGGGCAAGGTTCCGGCCGTCCTCTACGGGGGAGGCAAGGAGAGCGTGCCCCTGACACTCGACCCCCGCGCCGTGACCGGCATCATCCGATCTCACGGCGGCATCAATACGATTTTCGAGCTGGCCATCAAGGGTAACAAAGGCAAAGAGAACGTAATGATCACCGACTATCAGATCGAGCCGGTGCAGCACCATCTGCTGCACGCCGATCTGATCCGCGTGGCCATGGACAAGGAGCTGACTCTGGACGTGGCCATCGAGCTGACCGGCGTCGCGATCGGGGTCAAGCAGGCTGGCGGCATACTCGATTTCATCACCCGAACGGTGGAAATCTCGTGCCTCCCGAAAGACATACCGGAGACGATCGTCGCGGATGTCTCCGCGCTCGATATGGGCGACTACCTGAGGGCGGCGGATCTGTCTCTCCCCGACGGTGTCAAGCTCGTCTCCGAACCGAACGTGGTAATCGCCCACGTCATTGCGCCCAAGGTGGAAGTCGAAGAGAAGCCGGCGGAGGAAGCCGCGGCCGAAGCTCCGGCAGAGGGCGAGGGCGCCGAGGCGAGACCAGGAGCTCCTGCGGAGGGCGAAAGCGACAAGGATTGATGCCAAATCGGCGCTTCGACTCCTCGTCGGTCTCGGCAATCCCGGGAGTCGCTACGAAGGTACGCGGCACAACGTGGGATTCGAAGCCGTCGATCGACTCCTGCGCGCGAGCGGCGGCCGCTGGAAGCGGGCGACTTCTACGGATATGTCGGCCGAGATCGTGCTCGAAGGCTGCCCATTGACGCTGCTGAAGCCGCTGACTTATATGAACTTGAGCGGAGAGTCCGTCAGGGCATGGGTGGACAGGCTCGCCATCGGCCGATCGGCGGTCCTCGTCTACCTCGATGACGTGGCGCTGCCGTTGGGGCGGTTGAGGCTGCGGCCAGGGGGAAGTTCCGGAGGACACCGCGGGCTCCAATCGGTCATCGACGCACTTCACGGGGAGGATTTCCCCAGGATGCGTATCGGGATCCACCCGGAAGCCGCCCTCGACAGGCTCGAGGACTTCGTGCTGTCCCGGTTCAGCGACGAAGAGACGAAGACCGTGAACCAGGTCCTGGACCGTGTCGTGGCGGCCACGAGGACGGTCCTGACCGAGGGGCTGGCCAAAGCCCAGTCTCTCTTTAACGCGGCGGCGGACCCGCCGTCCGGTGCGAGCGGGCCGGAGCCATGATTGGGCAGCATGGCCCGAGCCACAGCAGGAGGCAGACTTGCGTACGTACGAGATGATGTACATTCTCGATCCCACGCTGGACGAGGATGGGTCGACGGCACTGGTCGGGAAGATCGAGGAGCTGATTTCCAGGCAGGGTGTCGAGATCGAGAGCACCGAGCCCTGGGGAAAGCGCCGACTCGCGTACCGGATCAAGGGTCATTGGGAGGGTAACTACATCCTGAGCTACCTGAAGGCCCCGCCCGCGGCAATCTCCGAGATCGAGCGACGTTTGCGGGTCACTGACGGGGTGTTGCGGTTCTTGACGGTGCGTGTGGACGAAGAGCGAGTGAAGCAGGAGCGGCGCAAATCACGGCGAGCCGAGAAGGATGCCGCCCGCCGGGAACGCCGGGTGCGGCGGTCGCGCGAGACGCCGGTCGCGGAGGCATCCCCCGACGGGAGTGCGCCGGACGACGAATCGATTTCCGACGAGTCGGTAAAGGAGATTTGAGTGATGCAAAAGAAATCCGGCACGATGGCGCGCAAACCCTCGGTTGGGGGAGCCGGCGGAAAGCGACGCTTCTTCTATCGCCGGGCCAAGGTCAACCCTCTTCTCGACAAAA
>DASPGQ010000821.1 GCA_035620555.1 Vicinamibacteria bacterium | reverse complement strand
AACACGGGCATGTCGCCCGCGGCCTTTTTGTCAATTATGTGGTTTATGCCGTTACGGTTCATTTCGCGCCAATGATCGGGACGGGGGCTGCCACTGTGGTTTATATTCTGGTCTGCCGAACCCGCTCGATCGGGCTTCGGGTGACCCCAATTCTTGTTCATTCCCTTAGAAAGGACTTCCAAGTCATGAGATCACCACATCTCCCGCTAATGGCAGCCCTTGTGGCTGCGGCCCTGCTGCCCGATGCCTCCTCGGCCCAGCTCCAGCTGCCGCGCCCGAGCCAGAAGGCTCAGGTCATGCAGACCGTGGGGCTCACGGATGTCACGATCAATTACAGCCGCCCCGGTGTGAAGGGTCGGGTGATCTGGGGCGAGCTCGTCCCCTACGACAAGGTGTGGAGGACGGGCGCGAACGAGGCCACGATCATCACCTTCTCCACGGTCGTGAAGGTGAACGGTCAGGCGCTCCCGGCTGGGACCTACAGTATTCACACGATCCCCACCAAGAGCGACTGGACGGTTATCTTCAACAAGAAGGCCGAACAATGGGGGAGCTACTCCTACGACGAGAAGGACGACGCGCTCCGAATCCAGGTCAAGGCCCAGCCGCACGAGTTCACCGAGTGGATGGCGTTTAGCCTCCCGAACATCGCCGTGGACAAGGCCACGGTGGCTCTCGACTGGGAGAAGCTCCGTGTCCCGTTCGAGATCCAGGTGGAAACGATCGATCACGCGCTCGCGAGCGCCCGCGCCGCCATGGCTTCGCTGGCCGCGGACGACCAGCAGACGGCGTTCCGTTGCGCGAGCTTCGCCTTCGACAACAACGTCGCTCCCGACGAAGCGCGGCAGTGGGTCGACAAGTCGATCTCCATCAAGGAGACCTGGCTCAACCTGCGTCTCAAGGCCAACATGATGGCGAAGGAAGGCAAGACAGCGGAGGCCATCCAGTTCGGGGAGAAGGCAATCGCAGTGGGCAAGACGGACGCACCCGCCGATGAGATCGCCAAGATCGAGAAGCAGGTCGCGGAGTGGAAGAAAGCTAAGAAGTAACGGACCGGGCTACCGGGCGGCCCCAGCGGCCGCCCGGTAGCGAGAACACGAGCGCGCAGGCGATGGTCCCGAGGCAACCGACCACGTTGTACCAGAGAAACGAGATGTCGGTGGCCGTGAAGCAGACAACGACCGCAGCCTCTCCCGCCAGCGCCCCAAAGAAGACCGCCGTCCCCCTCGCCCGCTTCACGTAGAACGCCAGCAGAAAGATTCCGAGGATCGTGCCATAGAAGAGCGATCCCAGGATGTTGACGGCCTCGACCAGCGAGCCGAGCCGGTTGGCGTACAACGCGAAGAGAATGGCGAGCCCACCCCAGACCACGGTCGCAACCTTTGATACCACGACCAGGTGCTGTTCCGACCGCGTACGCTTCCAGAACCTCCGATAGATATCCACGATCGTCGTCGAGGCGAGAGCGTTGAGCTCCGAGGCCGTCGATGACATCGACCCCGCGAAGACCATGGCGAGTACGAGACCGATGACGCCGACCGGTAGCGACGCGAGCACGAACGACAGGAAAATGTAGTTCACATCGTTGCCGTCCGATCCCGGGTTGACCTCGCGCACGATCTCGCGGGCCTGCATGCGAAGGTCGTTGGCCTCGGCCTGAATGCGGTCGATGGACGTCGCCGCCGACGCCTCGGCCGCGCGGTCACCGGCCCGGCGCGCCCGAAGCAACGTCTCGATCTCGGCTCGCTTCGCCTCCGTGAGCGCGTCGTGCTGCGCCTGAAGAACTTGGAACTCGTCCGCGCGCGCGCTTGCCTCGACGCGCTGCGTTTCCACGGGATTGAAATAGACCGGCGTCGCGTGGAACTGATGGACGACGAAGACCATGGCCCCGATGAACAGGATCACGAACTGCATCGGCACCTTGACCATGCCGTTGAACAGGAGACCGAGCCGGCTTTGCGTGACAGATTGGCCCGAGAGGTAACGGCCGACCTGCGATTGGTCGGTACCAAAGTAGGAAAGCGCGAGAAAGAAACCGCCGATGATGCCCGACCAGAAGTTGTAGCGGTTGTTCCAATCGAACGAGAAGTCGATCGCGTTCAGTCGGCCCATGCGGCCCGCCACGTGAACCGCTTCCGCGAAGGAGACGCTCTCGGGAAGCCGTGCCACCGCGATCGCCAGGGTGGTCGCGAGGCCGCCCAGAATGATGATCATCTGCCAGAAGTTGGTGTGAGAGACCGCTTTCGTTCCGCCCGCCGCCGTATAAATGATGACCAGGACGCCAATGACCAGACAGGTGACCTGAAGGTTCCAGCCCAGCAGCACCGAAAGGACCACGGCCGGTGCGTAGATGGTGAGTCCGCAGGCCAGCCCGCGCTGCACGAGGAAAAGAATGGCGGCCAGGCTGCGCACCCTGACATCGAAGCGATGCTCGAGGTACTCGTACGCGGTGTAGACCTTGAGCCTTCGATAGAGCGGCACGGCGGTGATCGACAGCACCACCATCGCGAGCGGCAGACCGAAGTAGAACTGCACGAAGCGCATGCCGTCCACGTAGGCCTGGCCGGGCGTCGAGACGAAGGTGATCGCGCTGGCCTGGGTCGCCATGATGGAGAAGGCGACCATGTACCAGCGCATGCTGCGATCGCCCAGGATGTAGCCGTCGAGATCGCGGTTCCTGCGGCCCTTCCACACCCCGTAGACGACGATGAAGGCGAGCGAAGCGACGAGCACGAGCCAGTCGTAACTTCTCACGAGAACGCCTTCGTGAACGCGTAGAAGAGAACGATGAGGAGTGCGAGATTTCCGATGACGACGGCGTAGAGGACACGCCAGCTCCCACCGATAGGCGGCTTCTCTTCGCCGTCCGGAGTCGCGGGGTGCTTCGTTTCTCTCATCCGCGGGCTGAGACGAGGTTAATGAATAGCCGGTACGCGCCGGGTACGCCCGCCGGGAGCTGCCTGAAGAATGCATACCCGGTGTAGATGAAGATCCCCTTGCCGTGGCGTGCCCACAGGAGACCGCCGGCCGCCGGCGTCTCTCCGGGATCGGTGGACGAGAGCACGGTCCGGTACTCGGTTCCCCACGTGGAGGCGAAGTAGAGCCCGCGTTCCTGCACCCAGCCCTCGAAGTCCTCCG
>DASPGQ010000820.1 GCA_035620555.1 Vicinamibacteria bacterium | reverse complement strand
AGAAACCCTGCAAGACACTCTCTCTAAACCGGTTGGCCCCTCGCCCCGACCACCCGGCGCGACCCGGATCGCATTTCGAATAGAATAAATTGGTTTTCAGTCAGGGATGCCGAGCCCGAAGCGCCACCGTTTCGAAAGCCTTCGGAGCAGCCTCCGACCGTACCCGATCCCGCCGGATTAATCGCGGATTTGCGAACAATGAGCGCAGGACCGACCCGCGAGCCCTTGTAACTTCCCGCCTTTTTTCGTAATATTCTTGGCAAGAGCCAATTAAGGACTCTATCACCACAACCGGCTTAAGGAACACCACCGAAATCACGATGCACGTGTACCGGTAGCGACCCTATCGGGAACGCCAGGCTACCTGCCCCGAGCAGCTGTGAAATAGGAGGACCGAATGCTCGCGTTCCTTACGACCGTCCTTTCCTTCCCAACGGTCGTTTTCACGGTGCTTCTGGGCCTCACCCTGCTCTACTGGCTCGTCGTCATCGCCGGCGCCGTCGATCTCGATTTCTTGGATGGCGTGGTCGGACTCGACGGCGCGGAGGCCGCCCTCGACGGAGCCCTCGAGCATGTGGACGGCGCGCTCGACAGCCTGGACCGAGCGGCGGACGTGGCTGCCGAGCCCCTCGAAACCGCCTCGGGGACCGTGGACGAAGTGGACGTGGACGGCGATGGGGGAAGCACGCGGACGATGGGCTGGCTCATGAATGCCATGGGGGTCCGGGGCGTGCCGGTAACCATCGTCGCGAGTTTCGTCATCTTCTGGGCGTGGATATTGAGCTATGCCGCGACCCGTGCGCTCGGCCCCCTTGGGGCGAGCATCGTGGTCGGCCTTTTCGTGGGCGCGGCCGCTCTCGGCGCATCCTTCGTTCTCGCGGCCTTCACCAGCCGGCCCTTCAAGAAACTCTTCGTAACCCACCTCGGAGCCCGGAGAGCGTCTCTGGTCGGCAAGATGTGCACGGTCACGTCCACGAAAGTCGATGAGCAGTTTGGTCGAGCGGAGATCGACGATGGCGGCTCGGGCTTCGTCGCCGAGGTACGCTGCTCGTCCCAGCACGACTTGAGACGCGGATCCAGAGCTCTCGTCTTTCGCTACGAGCCAGTCGAGGGCGTCTTCTTCATCGGGCCGATCGACGAGGTGTTGGCCCAGGTATCAGGAGAGGGGAAGAAATGATGAACTGGGTTGTTCTCTTGGTGGTCGCTCTGGCTGCCGTCGGCATCCTCTTTCTCGGCGGCATGATGATAGTCGCCAAGTTCTACCGCAAGGTCGAGCAGGGCAAGGCTCTCGTCGTCAACAAAATGAAGAAGGACCCCGAGGTGACCTTCACCGGGGCCGTCGTGTTCCCTGTGATCCACAAGGCGGAGACGATGGACATCTCGGTCAAGACGATCGAGATCGATCGCCGGGGGAAAGAAGGGCTTATCTGTCAGGACAACATCCGGGCGGACATCAAAGTCACGTTCTTCGTTCGCGTCAACAAGACGGGTGAGGACGTGATCAAGGTCGCTCAGGCGATCGGCTGCGCTCGAGCATCGTCACCCGAGACCCTGAACGAGCTGTTCAATGCGAAGTTCTCGGAAGCCTTGAAGACGGTGGGCAAACAGCTGGACTTCGTCGACCTCTACACCAAGCGCGACGAGTTCCGCGATGCCATCATCCGCATCATCGGACGCGATTTGAACGGCTACGTCCTCGAGGACGCGGCCATCGACTATCTCGAACAGACGCCGCTCGGGAGCCTCGATCCCCAGAACATTCTCGACGCCCAGGGAATCCGAAAGATCACCGAGCTCACCGCCGTGGAGCACGTCAAGACGAACGAGTTCGAGAACAACGAGAAGAAGTCGATCAAGAAACAAGACGTCGAAGCGGCGGAAGCCATTCTCGAGCTCGAGCGCCAGCAGGCGGACGCCGAGTCGAGACAGAAGCGCGAGATCGAGTCGGTGAGAGCTCGGGAGACGGCGGAGCTCCAGAAGATTCAGGCCGAGGAGCGCCTCAAGTCCGAATCCGCGCGCATCAAGACCGACGAAGAAGTGTCCATCGCCGAGGAGAACAAACTGCGGCAAGTCCAAGTGGCACAGAAGAATCGCGAGCGAGTCATCGCCGTCGAGACCGAGCGCGTCGAGAAGGACCGCCAGCTCGAGGCCATTTCCCGTGAGCGCGAGGTCGAGCTCCAGCGAATCGACAAAGAAAAAGCTCTCGAAGTCGAGCGCAAGGTCATTCAGGACGTGATCCGCGACCGCGTTGCCGTGGAGCGAACCGTTGTCGAGGAGCAAGAGCGCATCAAGGAGCTCCAGGTCGTCGAAGAGGCGAAGCGGATGAAACAGTCGACCATCATCACCGCCGAGGCGCAAGCCCAGGAGCAGCTCGTCAAGGACATCAAGAAAGCCGAAGCCCAGGAGCAGGCGGCGAAGTTCAAAGCCCAGGAGCGCATCACCTTGGCCGAGGCGGACCTAGAAGCCGCCGATCGGCAGGCACGAGCGAAGATCCGGCTCGCGGAAGGTGTCCAGGCCGAGGAGGCAGCACCTGGGCTCGCCGCCGCCAGAGTCAAGGAGGCGGATGCGGTCGCTACCGAGAAACATGGGCTCGCCGAGGTCAAGGTCAAGGAAGCCGACGCCGGTGCCATCGCCAAGGTAGGGACCGCCCAGGCTTCCGTCGTGCGCGAGAAGGGTCTGGCCGACGCCGTCGCCATCAAGGAGCGCCTCTCCGCCGAGGCCCGGGGCATCGCGGAAAAGGCCCAGGCGATGAAGGCTCTGGACCCGTCCAGCCGAGAGCACGAGGAATACCGCCTCCTCATGGAAAACCAGAGGACTCTCGGCATCGAAGCCATTCGGGCTTCCAGGGAGGTCGCCGAGCACAAAGCGAAGATCCTCGGGGACGCTCTCGAGAACGCCGACATCGACATCGTCGGCGGCGATGGAGCCTTTCTCGATCGGATCGTCAATGCCGTGGGAATGGGCAAGGCGGTCGACGAGTTCATCGAGCAAAGCGATTTCGCCTCGGCGCTCACCAAAGACGTCGTCAACGGGAACAAGAACATCATCCAGCAGATCAAACAGGCTCTCCTCGACTCGGGTATCGACCGAGGCACGATCAAGGACATCACCATCGGCGCTCTTCTCGCCAAGCTGGCGGGAGGGTCTAGCGGAGACCACCTCGAGAAACTCCAGAAGCTACAACGGCAGGCCAAGGCGCTCGGTCTCGACGACGTGCGGCTCTGAGTCATGGCCCAATCCGTGACCGAAGCGACTCAAGGTGGCCTCGAGCGCGGCACCTACGAAATCGTCCGCGATCGCCTCCTCGCCCAGGGAAAAACGCTGGGCGAGAAGGCGGAGTCGTTGAACCGGAAGAGGCTCGATCTCTTCGGCGGTGCGGAGCTGGCGGTTCTGGGAAACGAGCGGATCCGCACCGAGAACAACTGTATTCCCCGGGACATCAAGGGGGTGGGCAACAATCTCCTGTTCGGTTACAACGTGTTCATCGGACTGAAGCGGCAGACCCGCGTCGAGGACGTCTTCAGCCTCCACCACTTCGAGCGAACCGACCGAGGATTCTCGTTTCGCCAGATCGAACCCGATTCTCCCGATTTTTTTCTCTCCCATCCGAAGTTCGTCGAGGACTTCCACGAGCTGTACGCGTACTACAAGAACGCCCGTCTCCTTCAGCTCCGGCGGCTGGACGAGAGACTTCTGGCCGTTTTCCAGATCGGGGAGAAGCTCGAGGACATTCGCGTCTTTCGCTGGGCGGTCGACGATAGCAAGGTGGTGTACATCGACAACCGCGGCGAGCGCGACCACGTCTTCCCGCCGACCCACGACTTCGAATGGACCCCCACGACGAGAGAGAACTACGTCTCGGGGCGCCATCCTCACGTGAACATACTCGACGAGGTCTTCGTCGAGACCATCGCCGGCGATCTGACCGTCAAGATCGAGAACAACACCGAGGACGGTAAAGGAATCTATCGCGAGCCGGTCCTAGACGCCGACCAGTCGCTCGACGACGCGCAGATCCTGTACGCGAAACTGGGCACGCTCATCGTCATGAAGGTGCTCCCCTATCGCGAGCACGAGTGGCGTCATCTCGTGTTCAATACCCGCACGAAACGGGTCGATCGGATCGACGCCATCGGCCAGGCCTGTGTACAGCTTCCCGAGGACCACGGGATCATCTTCCCCGGCGGCTACTACCTCAAGAGCGGCGAGACGAAGACCTTCGATCGCCAGATCGAGAAAATGGAGTTTCTCAAGCGAATCCGCTCTCCCAACGGCGAGGACGTTCTCTATTGCTTCCACGAGCGCGGTTCGGGACGCTCGATATTGCTGCCCTACAACCTCATCCGCAAGGAGGTCGACAACCCGCTCGGCTGCCACGGCTTCAGTCTGTACCCCGACGGCACTCTGGTGATCTTTCGCGGAGAATCGGACGAGCCCAAGCGGGTTCACCGGATGCAGGTCTGGCGCACTCCCTTCATGAGTGACGAGCACGTGAAGACCAAGCCGCCGACGGGCTCGTTT
>DASPGQ010000819.1 GCA_035620555.1 Vicinamibacteria bacterium | reverse complement strand
TTCAATACCGTGATTTGAGCAGCTCGATGCACGGCCGAAGCGTCTCTCGCCACGCCGTGTCGAGCTCGGCGCTGTACTCCAGATCGTATTCCGCGACCGTTTGGAGCAGACAGTCGAGCCACAACTCGTACCACTCGGGCTTGATATCGAGCTGGCGGCGGCTGTGACGCTCCCCCAGCTTCTCGAGCTCGCGGTGAGCCGGTCCGGTCGTCGTCCCCGCCGCCGACAGCATCAGGTACAGTGAGTCCCGCAGCACCCCGATCTGTCGGTCGAAATCCGTGGTCGCGAACTTGTGCCGCACCGAATCGGAGGACGCCATGAGCTTGTCATAGAACGCCTGGAGGAAGTCCTCGCTTTGAAGCGAGCGGCTGAGGCTGTCGCGCGTTTGCTGGATCGGGTCGTCTGCCATCTTCGTCGTCCTCGCCAATGAATTTCGAGGCCTGTTGCGATCTTAACCCGATGGCCTCCTCCTATTCGACAACCCGGGCTCCTCCGCTGGGACGGCAGGCGAAAAGAACACCGCCTCGTCCGGTATCCTCGGCGTAAGCCCGCCCCACTTCCGCGACGAAAGACTCGACTCCCTCGACCGCGACGAGGGCAACCGCACACCCACCGAAGCCCGCGCCCGTCATCCGAGCACCGATGGCTCTTGGGTGCGCGGAGGCGATCTCGACCATGCGGTCGAGAGCCGGTGTCGAGACCTCGAACCCGTCGCGAAGGCTCGCGTGGGATCGGGCCATGAGCTCGCTCATCGACGCCCGGTCGTCGCCCGCGAGCGCCTCGGCCATCGAGCACGTCCTCTCGTTCTCCTCGCTAACGTGAAGCGCGAGTCTGCGCAGCGCCTCCGGCAGCCGCTCCATCTCTTCACGCGTTGCATCACGAAGCGCTTTCACTCCGAGAAGGGACGCCGCTCGTTCGCAGCTCGCTCGACGCTCCTGGTACCTTCCCTCACGGAGAGCCCGTCGGGTTGCCGTGTCCAGGACGACGATGACGATGTCCTCGGGCAACGGGATCCGGGTGTAGCCGTGCCCGCGGCAATCAATCAAGAGGCCATGACCCGGCTCCGAAAGCGCTACCGACATCTGGTCCATGATTCCGCAGGGCACCCCGACGAAATCGTTCTCGGCTCGTCGCGCCTGCTCGGCCGCACGCTCGGCGTCCCACGCTCGATCGGCCATGAACGCCCGTGCGGCTGCCAGCTCCAATGCCGCCGAGGAACCAAGCCCTGCCCCCATCGGCAGATCCGCTCCCACGACGAGGTTCATACCATCGAGCGAAATGCCGTCCTGCTGAAGCGACCAGGCGACTCCGGCGACATAGTCGAGCCAGTCGGACCTGGGCCTCGGCTCGTCGAGCCGGCGGTTCCCCTCGTCGTCCAGATCGAGCGAGTAGCCCCGCAATCGATGGTCGGGGTTCGGTGAGAACGCCACCACCACATGCCGATCGATCGCGACCGGCAACACGAAGCCGTCGTTGTAGTCGGTGTGCTCACCCATCAAGTTGACTCGCCCCGGGGCGACGGCGACGCGCGGCTCGCCGCCGAATCGTTCTCGAAAAGCCTGCGCCACGCGCCGCGCGATCGGTGTTTGCTCTTCCAACCTGACGGAGGTTACCGCAAGGGCGGCTCTGGCGAAACCGCCGTGACATCTTGTCGGAAACGGGGCCAGTTGCTACCCTGGAATCTGACCCAAAGACAACGAATGGAGTGTACAGATGCAGCTGCGCTTGGTCACCCGCGGAAATCTGGATGGCTTGACCTGTGCCGTTCTCATCGATCACGCCGAGCGCTTGAGCGGCATCGAGCTCATCCATCCTCAAGACATCACCGATGCCAAGTTCGCCATTCAACATGGTGATGTCATTGCCAACCTCCCCTATCATCCCGCCTGCACCAAGTGGTTCGACCACCATTCGGCGACCAAAACCTACGAAAAACCGCCGGAAAAGTTCGACGGGAGATATGGCCTGGCCCCGTCCACCGCTCGTCTCGTGTACGACTATTACCTCCACGAGAACCCGGGGCTGAACGCTTACGACGAGCTGGTGGCGGAGACCGATCGCTACGACGGGGCGAGACTGACCATCGAGGACATCGTCAATCCCAAAAGGGTCATCCTGCTCGGATTCACCATGGACCCGCGGACGGGTCTCGGCGCCTTCAAGGATTATTTCCTGTCGGTGGTCGATGCTCTCCGGGACGGCACCATCGACGACGTCATGGACATGAACGAGGTGAAGAAACGAGCGAAGCGCATCGCCCAAGAGCGCGAATCATTCCTGGCCACCATGCGGAATCACTCGCGCCTCGTCGGCAACGTCATCGTGACCGATCTGCGCCAGGTGGAGGTTCTTCCAGCAGGCAACCGCTTTCTCGTTTATACCCTGTTTCCCGAAGCCAATGCTTCGATTCGCATCGCCTGGGGTCCCGAGAAAGAGTTCGTCGTTGCCACGGTCGGCCACAGCATCCTGAACCGCACATGCCCGGTGCATATCGGGGGCCTCCTCGCGAAGTACGGCGGTGGTGGACACAAAGGGGCGGGCGCCACCCCGCTCGACATCAAGAGCGCCGACGATCTCATCGAAGAACTGATCGAAAAACTGAACGAACCGTCATCCGCACGATCGGCGGGCTGAGCGCTGCTCGACTCTTGACTGTCGACGCGCAGTTAGTGCACCCATCGCCCGGTATCGGATTCTTCCCTTGGGTCGATCTCGTGAACCGGGCCTCCCCGTCCACCGCCAACGACGCGGACCTGAATGCGGTTCTGCTCCACGGCTCGCTTCAGCCTTTCGAGAAGGTGGGCTTTCACCCTGGCGCGGATTGCCGGTACGAGAAGCAAGAACCCGAACGAATCGGTGATCAAGCCCGGAGTCACGAGGAGCGCCGCGGCGAGCAGGATCATCACGCCGTCGACGAGGAACCCCGCCGGAATCTCGCCGCGGCTCGCCTGAGCACGTGCCTCGGCAACGACGCCGAGCCCCTGCCGTCTCGCCGCGAAGGCCCCGACCACGCCGGTAACGACGA
>DASPGQ010000818.1 GCA_035620555.1 Vicinamibacteria bacterium | reverse complement strand
CCCGTTCGGCGGCACGAATGTACTGCCGCTTTGTCACTTTCTGATCGTCGACGTAGTACTTTGGGTAACCGCGGCGTAGCTTTCCATTTGAGTTCCATTGGCCCTCGATACCATGAAGACATCCGTTGCGCCAATGCTTCTCTTCATACACAGAAGACTGATCATCGTTTATCCACCATTCAAACCCGTCCGGGGTTCCGTCTTTCATGTAGCGGACTTCGCTAAGCATGGTGGAGCCGTCGTCCAAGTGTGTCGACCGCCAGAGATCAATTCCCGTGCCGTGGACCATTCGGTAAGTCCCGATCAATGTCCCGTTGTCGTCGTACTGCTTAGCGGTGCCATGCTCCCGTCCGTTCCTGTAGGGTATCAGCGAGACGAGGATGCCGGGGAGATCGAAGCGCCATTCCAGACCATCTCTCAGTCCATTCTGGATGCTGTAATCGAACTCAACCTCACCGGATTCATGCAGTGAACGGTATCCGACGATCTTGCGACGAAGCCGAAATTCAATCTGTCTTGGAGCGCCGCTAGAAAAGCGAGCGATGACTTTCGGTCGAGCCCCAAAAGGGATGGTTGAGCGAAAGCGTGGAGCCAAGGTCTCTGTCTCGGGCGCCTAACACCCCGGTTCAGCGGCAAGCGGCGCGCACCGAACTACATCTGCGCCGATTGTCCGCTGCAACCGGTTCGGCGGCGCTCCCGTCCATCTCATGAATCGGGTTCCTGGTCCCGGATCATCCAAGGGATGTTCGCGCAGAACTCCAGCTGGACGACTCTTTGGCCTTTGAATGGCTCGGGTAGAAGATGGACCTGCGTGGAGAACGCCATCTGAAAGCCATCTACCAGGGTTTCGTATTCCAATTCTCGCACGATGCCTCCTCCCACGTTCCCGCTGGCATGGACAGTGGCCAACGGTGCTGGAAGCTTCGAGCCATCGATGATGTCACCCACGAAGTGGAACCACCCGCTGTAGAGCCAGCGACCTTGGGACATTCGGACCGGCGCGCCGACCTCCGTCTCCCTGTCAGGTCGAATGCCCAAACGCGAAAACAACTCGCGGGCCTCCTGCGGGTATGCAAGCTGTCTCCCGGCTGCAAAATTCCGACAGTACACACACCCACATGACTCCGGTCCCCCGAGCCCCATACGCTCGTGCGCGAGACGTGTGGCTTCCGAGTCCGCACGAACAAGCCAGCCGAGGACGTGAAATTCCACGCACCCCTCACTCAGTCCGCCGAATCTCGGAACACTCATAACCTTTGTATTCAGGAGGCGGATGGGGCGTCCCCCGATGAAAACGCGAGCCTTTACCGCGTAAGCGAGATATGGCTCGGAACAATACTCCCGCTACGAGTCCGACCCCCAACCACTGCACGACCATGGTGAAGAAAAACGAGAACGGCCTGATTTCTCGAAATTCAAAATAGTCACTCGGACCGGCCCCTACCCACAGAGAAGGAAGATTTGCCAGAACGAGCAACTTAACCGGCACCGGATCCCAGTAACTTCCGAACTCTCGGTCCAAAAGTCGAATGCGGGGGCAATCCCAGCAGTCGAAGATGTGGACCTCACCTGGGCGCGTTGGAGGTGGCGGCGTCCATGCACGAGGTGGCGCCACGGGCGTTAGGAAATGAAAGAGTGTCCAGCCCAGAAGGTTAAGCACCACCAGACCTAGTCCAATCCGTCCACCCATGGTTACATGCTAGAGCATCGACGCACGATGCGTATAACGCCCCGGATGAGCGGCGTGGCCAGCCTTTGATAAACCGGTGAGCTCAACGAAGGCGATGTAAGTCATCGGTTCTCCGCCGGTGCCGAAGCGGGCCACGTCCGCTCGATCCGGAAGTTAGTCGGCTGCCCAACAAAAGGCGTACTTTCCACGGTGTTCTCCCTCTTTCCATAGAACTGAATCTAGCCTCTCCGTCGAATCCGCGAAAAGAAAGATCGTCAGCACAGAATCAGCTGAGCGAATCGAAATCTCGCGTCGAGCCCGCGCATTCACCCGACGCGCTTCCTCGACATACACCTGAATTTGTCTGTGCAGTAGCTCAATTCCCCCCATGGGTGTGGCGTAGAGTTCCCAGCCACAGGAGAACGACAAGGGAGGGAATTCCGTTAGCTCATGACGGCATCCAACAAACAAGTCACCGCTGCCCGTGTGATAGCTCGACCATTGCTCGCCGCATCGATCCGTTGTAGACGACGCGGGATTCCCGAGGAGCGCGCCGGCGTCGTCATGAGTCATGCCTGGTCGGAGCGGGGCGAAGGTGCTCATGTCGAAGATTTCGTTCAGGTCAGCCCCACTTTCCAAGGTGACCCAGATTCGTTGTCCGAAGCCGCGGCCTGGCGAGCCAAACGTAAACAACGTAGCGCTCTCGACAGGCGGCTCTGCCTCCAGCTTCGTCTCCGCACTAACGAAACCTGAGTTTAAATCGCCGACTGGACCGTCAGACCGGCAAAGCCACAGTCCGAAAGTGGTAATTAGAATGAGCATTGCCGGGACAACCGGGCTTTTGAATATGGCCATAGGACCGACTAACTCTCATTCAAGCGATCGGTCGACGGAAAGTATCGCCGTGGGGGAGTTTGCGTTATTTGGTCGGGTAGCGAGAGGTGTGCGGGCAAGATCCCTCGAAGGCCGGAGTTGGCGTGTGGATGTTGGGCGGCGTTGCAATAGGACTGCAGATCGCTGGCGGGTAGCGCAGCCAAGCGAGAGACGAGCATCTCGTTTCGATTGTACGCCCACGTGTGCTGAGCCTCCAAGGACACAGCGGGCGAGAGGGTGGCCTCAATCGGCGCAGGCGTCTTCACGAAAGCGTGGTATCGGCCAAGATCGAGCGCCACGGCACAGACGAGCTCAGGGATCGAGCCAGCCGGTGATGCCTCGGAATCGGCCGTCTCTCAGCTCGCAGATGAATCCGGCGGTCTGGGCGTGGTGGTCGTCCTCGGAGAAGCTCACCGCGGGAAGAATGCCGCCCGAGTCCCAATCCCGGATCGACTCCATGGCGTCGAGGAATCGTTCGCGCGTGAGCTCGGGGCCGGCTCGCTCGAGCGCCTCGACGACGATCGAGCCGAAGACGTAACCGTAGAGCGAATAGCGGTTGAGTCGGTGCTCCGGAGCGTATCTCCTCATGAGCTCGCGATAGCGGTCGAAGCCCGGTCCTTCGGCGAGCTCGGGATCGGGATAATGACAGAAGCCGAGCGTGCCATCCGAGGCTCCCCCTTCCACGTCGAGGTATTGCTCGTCGGTCAGGGGACCGGAAGAGACCATCCGCACGTCCGTCCACCCGAGGCCCTTCTTGGCTTCCATGACCCTTCGTGCCTGGGCGGGGTAGAGTGCCATAACGACGGCGTCGGGCTTCGCTTCCCGGAGAGCTCGCATCGGTTCCGTCCCGTCGGGAGGGTCGCGAGTCGCTATGGGCTCGTTTCCCGCAAACGTGTAGCCGAGCTCGTCCGAGAGCTCACGCACTCGATCGACGAAGTACTGGCCGTAGACGTTGGGATCGTGGATGACGCCGATGCGTTTCAACCCCAGCGTGCGCGCGAGGTAACGGAGCATGACGCGCGATTCGCCGTCGTACCGAGGGTAGGACGTGAAGACATACCGCTCGCCTTCCACCGTCAGCAGTGCGGTGTGAGGAAAGAGGTAGGGGACCTTCCGCTCCACGGCATAGGCGCCTATCGGGACGGAAGCCGGGCCGCCGAAGTTGAAGAGTAGGAAGACGGCGTCTTCTTCGACCAGCTGGCGCACGTTTCGGAGCGCATCCCCCAGGGGGTCCTCGGTGCCTCGCGGATAGCTCTTCTCCACGAGCTTCCGACCGTGGATGCCGCCTCGGGCGTTCACCTCCGCGATAAGGACCCTCATTCCCAGGTTCTCCTCGTCGACGGCGAACGACTGAGCCGGCCCCTCCATCCCCACGAGGATGGCGTCCGCGGTGACCCCCTGAAGCGCGAGCCAGAGAATGGGTGCGAGCATGAATAACTCTAAAGGCCGTCTATCTCTTCCTTCAACCCGCCGAGCTCCGACCGCGAATCTTCGAGCTCGGTCCGGGCCTTGCCCAATCGGTCGCGCTCCGATCGAACGAAGCGGGTATAGGGTGCGACTGCATCTTCGATCCGCGAAAGACTCGCCGTCATCTCCCGCTCGAACTGCTGGCGCAGTGACCCCATGAGCTGTTCTCGGACCTCCGCGACCTTCGCGTTCAGCTCGCGACGAGCTCTCCGCCTCTTCGCGGGCAAAACGAGCAGCCCGACGATGGAGAGAGCCCCGGCGGCGAGAATGCCGGTGACGTCGACTGCGGTCGAGGTCGCTATGAGGCTCACGAGCGTTCCCAGGCCCACGGCACCCACCTCCAGGAGCGCCGTGCTTGCCACGGCGGCTTGCACCGAGTCGGCCAGGCGGGTCGACTCCCGTTCGCGGTCGTAGCCCTCGACCGCTCGTCGCGCGGCGGCTCCCACCGAGTCGAGCAAACGCTTCCGATCCTGTTCGAACGTGGTTGGGAGGCGTCCGACGAGACGGCCCTCGCGCGCCGTTCGGCGCTTCTCCAGATGCGTCATCACCGCCTTCCACTGGCGTAGCTCGCTTTCGACCATCCAGTCGATGACCGCCTCGGTGCGCTTCTCGACCGTCTGAGGCAAATCCGCCACGACCTTTTTCTCGAAATCGGCCTTCACCCTCGCCTTGTTGACGATCTCGAAGACACGAGTCAGGCGCAGCGTCTCCTCGAAGAAATGAGCTCCTCTCTTCTCGAAATCGAGGAGGGCGTTGTCGATATCGGCAAGGCGATAGCCAAAGTCGCGCGTCTGGTCCTCACGATAAAGAGTGAGCTGCCGTTCGATCTCCGACAGCATCTCGAGATCATCCTTGAGCAGCCCGAGCTCGGCGGATACGACGCCAAGATACTTCTCGACCAGCGCACCGGCGACGCCAAGGGGATTCAAGAGCTTGAGCCTCACTCGCTCGCGCTCGTCGAGGGTGCGAGCGATGTGGGCCTCGAGCGCCGCGAATCGGCTCGCGGTCAGGAGCTCGTCGTTTTTCGCCTGCTTCGCCCGAAGAGCGAGCCGGGCGGAGACGGGAAACACCTCGGGCGAGCCCCCGAGGAGCTTCGCCCCTTGCGCACTCACGAAGCCTTCGACCTCATCGATCTGACGCGAGTCTTCCAGCACGTCGATCTTGTTCACCACGAGAACGATCTTCTTCCCCCAGTTGCGGATGCTCTCGAGAAACGCTCTCTCGCTCTCGGTGAACGGCCGGTCCGCCGAGGTCACGAACAGCACCAAGTCCGCGCGAGGAAGGAACTCCCGTGTAATCCGCTCGTGCTCGCGCTCGATGGCGTTCGTACCGGGTGTGTCGACGATGTTGACGTTTTCGAGAACGTCGATCGGCGCGGTCACCAGGCCGTTCTCGCGGCTGGTCTTCTCCCCTTGGGTCACGACGGTGATGCGGCGCGTCGTGGGCGTTACCCCCTCTTCGAGAAGGGCTTCTCCCAGGAGCGCGTTGATGAAGGCGCTCTTTCCTGAATTGAACTCCCCCGCCACGACGAGGAGAAAGAGCTCGTCGAGCTGTCGGTGGGAGGCGTCGAAGCTGGACGCGTCGCCTTCTTCGATGCCGACCCGCTCGAGCGCGAGACGAAGCTCTCCGAGCGCGCTTCTTTCTTCTCGAAGGAGCTTCTCCTCCTTGTCGCTGAGGATGCGCGCGAGGCTCATCGATTCAACGGACCCTTTCGTTGCCGGGAGACGAAGGCCTCACAATAGGCGAGGCTATTGACTTCCTCGACGCCCTGGTCCCGTCCGCCCGCCCTGACCGCGAAGGCCGACGCGATGCCCTGGAGTGCGACATGAAGCGGGAGACCCTGCCGGTACCACTCGCTCGCTCTCCGGAAATCGTCGGGCGAAAGCCTCCCCGGACGTCCCTTGAAACGGAAGAACTCATGCTCGATCGCATCGCAGTAGGCCTCGAGCTTCGTGTCTTTCATCGGCCGATGCGTGCCTCCACCTCGGCACGGCAGGGAATGGAGCTCGTTCCCATGCCTTCCACGACGATGGCCGCGGCGCCCGACGCGAAGCGCGCCGCGAGTGGAAGCGGCATGTTCTCCTTGAGCGCGATGAGGAATGCTGCGGCGAAGACATCGCCGGCACCCGTCGGGTCGACGACGTTCGCGGGGAACGCGGGGAAATCCAGGAATGCGCCCCGGGCATGGACACGGCATCCGCCCGCACCTCGGGTGACGACCCAGGCGATTCCGGGAAACCTCGCGGCCAGCTCATCTTGCGGCTCGGCGTCGTCTTCGCTCAGGCAGACGAAGTCGGCTCGCGAGAGGGCATCGGCGGCGTCGGGCCAATCCCGGACGGTGACCCGGCCCTTCTCGTCCCACTGTCGGAAGAAGCCCTGCGCCGCGACCCCGGATAGCCCCCGAGGCGCGAGTCGATCAAGCGGCATGCGAACTTCGTCGACCACGGGGCAGTATAGAACCGCGGCCTCCTCGGTGACACGCACTCGCGCCAGGTGGCTCTGGTCGAGCGATGCCGCTCGTCCCAAAAGCCGCTGCGACCTGACGTTCTCCCGGTAAGTGTTCTCGAAAACGGTCGTCGCTTCACCCGTGGCGTTGTGGATCTCGATTCCTTCGAGCTCGGCGAAAAAAGGAAATTCCGCTCCCACCGAGGTGACGATGCCCGCCCTCAGGCCGAGTCGGTGAGCCGTGATCGCGGAATAGGCGGCCGCTCCACCCAGCCGGCACCCGGATTCCAGTCGATCGACGGTAAGATGACCCACGGCGAGGAAATCGAGTGGCATGCTCAGGGATCGGCTAGATAGGATCCCAGCTCGTGATCTGGACCTCGCTCATCACTCAGGGCAAACGCCGATACTGGATGTCCCTCTTCGTCGCAACCATGCTGTCGCTCGTCTACTTTCATTTTTGGCGATTCTATCAAGGGCGTGTATCCGGTTGGATTCTCCTGGTGGGATGGGTTCCGGTCGCGGCCAATCTGCTCCGTGCCGGCCTCGGGCTCGTCACTTTCCTCGATCGACATCCGTTTCGCGCGATCGACCTCGGCCTCGAGTCCGATCAGGTGAGTCCTGGCGGAAGTTTCGCGGTGGAGATTCGCGCCGTGGCGCGCCGGCCCGTCCTCGTTCGAAAGCTCGCGGCGGCGCTCCGATGCACTCGACAGGGTGCGATGGCCACTGGGCATCGAAACGCCATCCTTCATGACGAGGAGCAGGTGCTCGAGCGCGACCTCGAGTTGACGCCCGGCGACCCCAAGACCCATCGAGTGGCGCTCCCCGTTCCTGCGAGCGCACCCTTCTCTTTCCGTTCGATGGAGAGCAAGATCGTCTGGGTAATCGACGTCGTGGCTGACGTGGAAGGTTGGGGTGAGTTTCGAAACGAGATCGAAGTGACGGTGGCCCCCGGCTGATGCGCATCGCCGTGATCTTCAATCCCAGTGCGGGGAGAGGCCGTTCCAAGGAACGAGATCTGCCGCGGGTGATCGCGAAGCTCTCGGCAGTGGGAGCACGGGTCGAGTCTTTTCCGACGGTTCGAACCGGGCACGCCGTCGAGCTGGCGCGGCGGGCAAGCGAGGACGGCTTCGAGAGGGTCGTCGCCTGGGGTGGCGACGGTACGCTGAACGAAGTGGCCGGTGGTTTGCTCGGGACCGACACGCCGATGGGCGTTCTTCCCGGCGGCACCGTCAACGTGTTCGCCCGCGAGGCGCACATTCCGCTCTCGCTCGAGGCCGCCCTCGAAGCGATGAGCCACGGAATCGTGAAGCGAATTCCCGTCGGCCTGGCCAACGATCGGTGTTTCCTCGCGATGGCGGGAATCGGTATCGACGCTGAGGTCGTCTACCGGATGAAGGTCGCGGTCAAGAGCGCCCTCGGGGTGCTCGCCTTCTGGCTCGCGGGATTCCGGTTGCTCGCGAGCTACCCGATGAGTCCGCTCCGGGTCTGGGCGGATGGGCAGGAGCGTCGAGGCACCGGAGTGATCGCGGGAAAGCTCGCTCGCTTCGGCCCGCGTTATTTCATCACCCCCGACGCGCGAATGGACGAGGCGCGGTTTCACGTCGTCGTCTTCCAGGGAGACAAGCGCCGGGACTACCTTCGCTATCTCCTGGGCGTGCTCCAGCGGCGGCATCTAAGCTTCGAAGACATCGAGCACTTCAAGACGGATCGCTTGACGGTCGAGGCGGACACACCGGTACGCTGTCAGCTCGACGGCGAGCCCGCGGGCGAGACGCCCGTCCGCCTCGAGGTCAGAGATCGGGCTCTTGCGGTCATCCTCCCCCGCGTCGCGATTGTTGGCACGAGTCGAGCGGGCATAGAATGACCAAAAGGAGGATCCGAGCATGTCGAGCCCCGCCCTCTTCCTGGTGATGGTCGCATCCGGTTCCGCTGTCGGCTACGGCGACGAAGAAGGCAAGCCGATCGTGGGACGCTCCATGGTCGCGACTCAATATGGCATCGTCGCCGCCAGCCAGCCGCTTGCCGCACGAGCGGGGGTTCAGATCCTGGAGCGAGGCGGCAACGCGATCGACGCCGCCATCGCGGCGAACGCGACCATTGGGCTCATGGAGCCCACCGGCAACGGCATCGGCGGCGATCTGTTTGCCATCGTCTACCTGGCGAAGACCGGCGAGATTCACGGCCTGAACGCGAGCGGCTGGGCACCGAAGGGGATGACGCCCGAGTTTCTGGCGTCGAGGAACATCGAGGAGATGCCGCAACGAGGTATCTATGCCGTGACCGTGCCCGGCGTCGTGGCGGGCTGGCACGCGCTGCGAGCGCGCCTCGGCTCGCTCGAGTTCTCTGAGATCCTCGCCCCCGCCATTCATTACGCCGAGAACGGGTTTCCGGTCTCGGAAGTCATCGCGAGAGGCTGGGCCCGCTCGGAAGATCTCCACAAGAGCCACCCCAACGCGGCCGAGACCTTTCTCATCAACGGTCGTGCCCCGAAGCCCGGTGAGATCTTTCGCAACCCCGACCTGGCCGCGTCGCTCCGGCGCATCGCGGAAAAGGGAAGAGACGGCTACTACAAAGGGAAGACCGCTGAAGCCATCCTCGCCATCTCCGAAGAGATGGACGGGGCGATCGCCGCTGCGGATCTCATGGAGTTCGAGCCCGAATGGGTCACCCCGATCAGCACGACGTACCGAGGTTGGACGGTCTATGA
>DASPGQ010000817.1 GCA_035620555.1 Vicinamibacteria bacterium | reverse complement strand
CGAGGAGCACGGCATAGAGCTTCGCGGCCACGCCCAGCGCGAGAACGATCCACGCCCCCTGCCGTTTCACGCCGCGGCTCATCCAGATGGCGGCGAGCGTCGTCAGGAACATGGGGAGCGCGTCGACATGGGCCGAGTTCGCGACCTCTTTGAGCACCAGCGGGTTGAGCCAGTACAGAAGCGCCACGTCCGTTCGCCAGCGCGATACGAGGATGCCGGTGAGAACGTCGAGAATCGTGAGAAGGATCTTCAACCCGAGAAGCGAGTCAGGGGCGATGGTATGGGACAAAAGAAAGAAATACTGAGCGAGCGGAGGGTAGATCGTGCGGACGTGGGACCAGGTTACGAAGAACCGATAGTCGGTCTCGAGCGCGTCGAGCTCCGGAGCCTCCGGAGGGTGAAGGTAAGGGTTCACGCCCGACGACATGACGTGGCCGTCCCACAGATAGCGATAATAGTCGGCTTCTAGCACTGGGTCGGTGAACCAGAGAAGCACGCGGCACACGAGCGCGGTCGTTACGACCGGTCCTAGAGGGATCGCATGGTTCCGGCTTCGCCAAGCGAGCGCCGCGTAGATCGCGAACTGTGCCGAATAAAGCAGTATCCAGGGGACGAAGCCGGGCTCGGCGGGGTCGAGCAGGAAATACGCCGCGCTCGTCGCCAGGAAGGCTAGGAGGAGCGCGCGTTCAAACCACACCCGGATGCTCGGCGGAGATACCGTAACATGATTGAAGGCACATCGCGCTCGGCGCGGGCTCAGTTTCCGGCGAGCGTGAGAATCGTTTCCAGGACCGGGTCTCGCCCGTCGAAAAAATCCGTCGACGTGAGCTCCACCCGAACGTCGGGATCAAGCGAGCTCGGATCGGTTCCGTCGATGAGGCGGAAAAATCGCGTCGAGTAGGTCACCGGCATACGGGAGTGTTGCAGTGGAAAGGAGCGCACCTCTCCGAAATGGTTCGGTTTGCCTCCCGTCGGCTCGCCGACGAGGAGCGCGCGCGTGCGTCGTTTCAGATCGAACGCGTTGATGAGGCCCGAAGAAAAGGTCGACCTGCCGATCACCGCGTAAAGTCCGTCACCGCCGCTCCATTCGGGTCGCGCCTCGAGCCCTCGCAGAAGGGGTTCGAGAAGCGCCGAGTTGCCTCCGGTGTTGTGCCTGACGTCGATGACGAGGGTCCGCGCCGGCTCGGCGTCCAGGGTCGCCAATACCCTCGACGCGAAGGTCGAAAACGGCTCCGACCCCATCTCGGAAGCACGCCGGTACTGCACGTAGGCCGTCTGGGAGTCTTCCAAGTAGACGAGCCAGTAGTTGAGATCGGGTTGCCGTCGATACAGGGGAAGGGGGTCTGGCCCGGGCTCGAAACCAGGACGTTCCGGCACGGCCGGTACCTCGAGGACCAGCGACTCTTCGGTGGCGTCGGTTAGCTCCAGGGAGACTCGGTTGGAGTCGGGCACCAGGCCTCGTGCCTCCAGGACCTCGGGAATGGACAGCAGCGCCACGAGTCTCACGCGAAGCCACCACTCGTTCTCGTGAGCGATGAGCTCGCGAAGGGCTGTTATAGCGGCGTCGATCGAGACGCCACCCACAGCGTCGACTCGCCGTCCGACGGCGCGCTCGAAGCCCTGGCCTGCGGCAACGACGAAGATGCCGTCGGCGAACCACTCGAACAGCAGGGGCAGACGCCGGAACCCGGAGAAGCCGCGCGTGTCCAGGGTCGTGTGCGAATCGCCCAGCAGGGCGACGAGACGCATCATGCCCACGACGACACCCGGATCGTCGAGGGAAGGTACGGCGTTCCGTAGTGAGTCGGCCTCGCGCTGAAAGACCTCCCGGCTCACGACCACGAATGGATCGACGTGAAGCGACGGAAGCTCGCGCGCGAGCTGATCGATGTCCTCCTGCCACCGGCCGACGCGATCGGTCGCCGGCGGAGACTCGGGGCTCGGAGCTGACGGGCTTCCATCACAGCTCCCGATGAGGAGGCCGGCGAATGCTAGTCGTTTCAGCATGCGAGGGAATTGTCTTCCGAACGCGCCCCCGACACCATTAGCGGGATAACGAATCCGAGGTCTTTTGGCGTTTGTCGCGGGCGGTGTTGATTAGAATGTTAGCGGGACGGTCGCTGGGTCAGAAGGAAAGGAACTGAGTAATGAAGGGTAAGGTCGGTGGAATCATGGCCTCGATGGCGCTGATCCTGCTGTGGGTGATCGCGTGCCGGGTGCAGGGCAATCCGCCGCCAACTGGCTCGCTCGAAGGGGAACCTGGCGCGGCACGGCAGGCAAAAGCCCATTACCTGGCGAATGCAGGCGTTTTGATCGCCAGCGGTGAGACCAAGGTCGTCTTCGATCCGCTCTTCCGAAACGACTTCGGAACATACCAGCTTCTGCCCGAGGAGTTGGAGCACGCGCTCTTTGCCGGGGAGCCTCCCCTCGACGGAATCGACGCCGTGCTGATCAGCCACTATCACGAGGATCATTTCTCCCCCGCCGATATGCTCCGACTTCTCGAGGAGCAGAAAGGAATCCAGCTCTATGCACCGGTGCAAGCGGTATCCGGGATGAGAGATGTCGCCCGGGAGCACCATCGCGGGATCTTCGATCGCGTCAACGAGATCGCACTCGAATACCAGGACGCACCCCTTACGATCGAGGCGGGTGAAATGATCATCGAGGCCGTCCGGATCCCTCACACTGGCTGGCCCGAGAGGCTTTCGGACGTACAAAACATCGCCTATCGTGTAACCCTCGACGAAGAGACGACCGTCCTTCACCTCGGCGACGCGGACACGAAGGACGTTCATTTCGCTCACGACGCCGAGCATTGGGACCGCCGCCATACGGACATGGCATTTCCTCCGTACTGGTATTTCCAGTCGGAGGATGGTCGCCAGGTTCTCGATAATCGGCTCAAACCGGGGCACGCCGTCGGCGTGCACGTGCCCGTCACGATGTCGGGCAATCCAGACGAGCGGCCTTCCGACCTCAGAGGTTACGATTTGTTCCTGACGCCGGGGGAGACCAGAGACATCCCGCGGTGAGGGTGCGGCGTACGCCCGGAGCGCTTCGCCCGATGCGACTCGTATTCGTTGGGACGTGCGGGCTCGGCTCGAATTGTCGCCTGCTTCTCTTCGGGGTACCATCCACTTCATGCGGGAGGCTCGCCGATGACGCCAGCCATGATGCTCTGTCTGTCGTTCCTCGCGAGCTTCGCTATCGCCGACGATCGGCTCGAAAAGCTCACTCCCGAGCATCGAAAGTGGCTCGAACAGGAGGTCGTATACGTCATCACCGAGGCCGAGCGAGAAGCCTTCCTCTCCATCGAGACCGCGGACGTCAGGAATCAATTCATCGAGGCTTTCTGGAAAAAGCGCGATCCCAACCCGGCCACGTTACGGAACGAGTTCAAGGAGGAGCTGTATCGTCGCCTCGAGTACGCCAATGACGTGCTCGGGCGCGAAACCCCCCGCCCGGGATATCGCACCGATCGAGGTCGGTATTACATTCTGCTCGGCGAACCCCGGGAGATCCAGAGATACGATCGCGAGGAGCTCCAACCGATCGAGCTCTGGTTCTACGACGGTGACCGAACTCTCGGCTTGCCGCCCTTCTTCTATTTGCTCTTCTTCAAACCCTATACCACGGGTGAGTTCGAGCTCTACCACCCGACGTTCCATGGCCCCACGGCCCTACTGATCGACTCTCAGGCACGGGCGCCTACCAATCAGCGGGCTCTCGAGATGCTGCGGGACGTGTCGGTCGAGCTCGCGCGGGCCTCTCTGTCCTTCGACCCGTCGGAGCGCCCTTATGAAGCCGGTGCGATCAGCTCGGCGGGTACGGATATGCTTCTCGGTCGGATCGAAGAGGCACCGAAACGTCTGGTCCGAACCGACTATATCGATGCCTGGCGCCGGTACGGTCGCCGGGTATCGACGGACTACTCATTCAATTTCGTTCCGAGCCGCGCGACCTTCGCCGTTCTCGTCGGACCCGAGGATACGTCCTTTGTCCATTACAGCATCGAGATCGACCCCCAGAACTTCAACCTGGAAACCGATGAGGATCGAGCTCACTTCTACACCGTCGTCGACCTCGATACCGAGATTCGCGACGCGAGCGGAAAGCTCGTGGTGGCCAAGCAGAGGGAAATTCCCTTCGAGCTCACTCCGAGTCAATTCCAGCAGGTTCAAGCGTCCCCGGTGGCGATTCAAGGTGCTTTTCCTATCGTGCCGGGGAAGTACAACCTGAGTCTCATTGCGAGAAACCGCGTGCTGAAACAGTACACGGTCGCCGAGCGCGACGTGGCTGTGGCGACCGTCGAACCCGCGCGGCCGGAGCTCTCGAGCGTCGTGCTCGGATTCCGCGCCGAGATGGTCTCGCCTGGCGCCAAAGGTGAGGTGAGGCCATTCCAGGTCGAGAGCTGGCTCGTCCATCCCGCGGCCGACGGGGTCTTCGCTATCGGTGAGACCGTGCACCTCCTCATGCAGGCTCGAGGGGCGGGCTCGGAAGATCGCGTCCGTTTCGAGCTCCTCGACGAGCTCGGGAATCTCCTCCTCGAGCGCGAGGCGGAGGTGGGGCACTATCCCGACGGCCTCGTCGTCGATCGGCTCGAGCTCTCGAGCCTTTCGGCCGCCGGCCGCTATACTTTGAGGACGTCCCTCAAGGATGACTCGGGAGAGATCCTTGCCGAGCGTTCGGACCCGCTCGTCGTCTCGCCGAGGACCGGTGTAGTCCGGGCAGGCTATCTATCGCGGCAGGGTTTCAACGGAGCCGTGGCCGGCCTCCTGGCTCTCGAGAGAGGGGAGCAGCTACTCGGCGTCGGCCGCTTCGAAGAAGGTGTCGCCGAGCTCGAGCGAGCCGTTGCCGCCAACAACCCCGATCTCCCGATGGCCCGGTGGAAGCTCGCCTCCGCACTCGTCAATTCCGGCAAGATCGGTCGTACGCTGGAGCTTCTGTCTCCCCTGGAAGAAAGCTATCCCGATCAGTTCGAGGTCGTCGCCGGTCTCGGGTTCGCCTACTATCACCGGCTAGACTTCGACAGGTGCCGCGGCTATCTCGAGCGAGCGCTGACGTTGAGACCCCCCTATCCTGCCCTGCTGAACACTCTGGCGGACTGCTACGAGCGAAGCGGGCACCCCGATGGCGCGCTCGCTACTTTCGAGCGTTCCCTCGAGATGGATCCGGATCAGCCGCTGGTCGAGGAGCGCGTCGCCGCGCTCCGTTCCCGACCGTGAAACAAATCAAGAGCCCGGCACCACGAAAGTGCCGGGCTCTTTCATACCCTTAGAATTCGAACCGCACGCCGAACTGATACTCCCGCGGCTGATAAACCGCCGTGGGAATCAGGAATGCGCTCGTGGTGACGAGCGTGCTGCCGGCGTTCGACCAGTTCACCCGATCGGTCACGTTGAAGATGTCCGCGAGAAACGTCAGGGACCAGTCCTGATGAACCGGGATCGCGTAGCGGAAGCTGAGGTCGACGCGCGCGAAATCGGGACGCGTGGCTCCGTTCTGCTTGCCGTCGAACTCGGTCGTGAGAGCGATGTCCGAGTCGATGTTCGCGGTGTAGGTTCCCGCGGGCGCAACCAGCCTCTGGTTGTTGTCGCCGCGCGCGACCTCCTCGAGCGTGTAGCGGTTCCCGCTCATGTAGCGAAACGTTCCGGTGAAGTAGAGACCGTCCGTCGGCCCGCCGAAGGACGTCCGGGGCACGACCCAGCTCCAGCTTCCCACGAAGTTGTGGTCCCGATGCCAGGGCGAAGGCCGGTCGACATTTCGCGGATCGTCCAGGTTCAGATTGGGAGGCTCGCCGATCCACGCGCCGGTATCGAAGTTGTATCCGGTCTCGGTGCGCGTCTGGAAGCGAACGGACTCGGTGGTGTCGGGGGAGCCAGCCCTCATGTTGCCGCTCTGGCTCGCGTAGGTGTAGGACACCCGCGCGCTGTAGCGTCCGAGGGCCGAATCCCGGAACCGGCGCTGGAGCGATAGCTGCAGAGCGTTGTAAGTGGCCTCACCGGCGTTCATCGACGAGAGGATCTGCCCCATGTTCGTGAGCTGTTCACCGTCGAGAATGCTGATGTTGGGCCGGCCGCCCGCCGCCGACGAGAACGGGTTGAGATCGACAGCGACGCGGATGTCGCTGTTCTTGGTGTGGATGTAGTCCGCTCCGATTGAGACGTTATCGGCAAGCTCGTGCTGGACGCCCACCGAGAACGTGTCGACGTGAGGCGCGATGCGGTCCGGGTTGTCGACCGTAGGCTGCGAGTTGAAGAGCGGTCCCCCGGTGTTGCTCTGCTCCAGGAGTCCCACCATCGCGTCCCGGAGCCCTTGCAGGTCGGTGATGCCGTTCTGCTGTGCGAGGTCATAGAAGAACTGCTTGTCGCTTCCGGAGTCGGGAAAACGGGTGAAGACGCCGCCGTTCAGCAGGATCGCATCCTGGAAGTATCCCGACCAGGAGACGTTGTCACCGA
>DASPGQ010000816.1 GCA_035620555.1 Vicinamibacteria bacterium | reverse complement strand
GCGCCTCGTCGATTTGGCTCACCAGGCTCTCGAGAGCCTCGGAGACGACCCTCACGTAATGCCGCGCCTGCTCCCAGGCTTCTTCTTCGATGCCTTCGCGGATTCCGGGAATCGTTTTGACACCGTAGCCGGTGTAGAAGCCCGGCGCGTAGACCTGGTGGCGGAACCACTCGCGGTGGGGAAGACCTTCATCGTGAGCCAGTCGTCGCTCGGACGTGTAGAGGAGATGGTTGAGCCGCTGAAGCTCCGGCTGAGCCAGCAGGGCACTCGCGCCTGCGCTCTCGAGGTTTCTGAGCGCCGCCTCGTAGGCCTCCCCAGCCGCGCGCAGCTTGTCGAGCGCGGCGTCGACTGGCGTCAGGTCGACCTCAGCGGCCTGTTCCATCTCGGCATGGGCTTCGCGGATCTCCTCGACGTAACGAGCCATGGTGTCGGCGAGATCGATGAAGTTGAACGGCAGGATCGTGGCGTCCGCGAGCCGCAAGATCGCCGTTCCGATCGTCTGGGAGAGGGCGCGGCCGAACACGAAGTCGCCGTCCGAGAAACGCCGGTACCAGTCAAAGGAGTCGTAGTTCGAATGATAGACCCCACCGGGACTATCGCCGCCGAAGCCCAGGTTCAAAGATGCCATCGTCAGATGATCGAGGAACACCGTGTAGTCCGAGCCCGAGCCCAGAGCATCGATCCGGAGATCGTCGCTCTGCTCGATCTCGTTGCGGGCCGCATCGTCCTTTGCTTGCTCGAGCGCCCTATCGCGCGCGGCCTGCCAGACGCTCACGCCCCGTTCAGGGTCGGGAACGTCCCGCGCCACGTCGTTGATGAGCTCCTGGAGCGTGTGGCTTCCGCTCATGTTGAGCCAGCCCTTCCCCGTGCTGTCGCTGTTGATGTAGGCGACCCCCTTCCGAAGCAGCTCTTCTTTGTGAGTCTCCGCCCACTCGGTGGAGCCGAGGAGTCCCCACTCCTCTCCGTCCCACGACGCGAAAATGATCGTTCGCTTGGGCTTCCAGCCCTGTTTCAAGAGCTCGGAGAACGCGCGCGCGGTCTCCATCAGAGCGACGTTTCCGCTCGTGGGATCCATAGCCCCGTTGTTCCATCCATCGTGATGGTTTCCATGCACGATCCACTCGTCGGGGAACATCGAGCCGTCGATCCGGGCGATGACGTTGTACAGCGGGCGTGTCTTCCAGTCGAGCGACAGCTTGAGGTTCACGAGCGCGGGTCCCGGCCCGATGTGGTACGTGATGGGAAGAGCTCCCCGCCACTCGTCGGGTGCTATCGGCCCCCGGAGGCTCCGAAGAAGAGGGAGCGCGTCACCGTAGGATATGGGAAGCACGGGAATCTTGACGAGTGTTTTCGCCTCGCTGATGTCGAGCCGGGGCTCCCCTGACTTGGCACCGAACCCCGGACTCAGGGGATCGCCCGGATGGATGGGCATGTCCATGATGCTTCCACGCTGCACGCCATGGTCGGGACGAAACGGCCCCTCGGGATAGGTGAGCCCTTCGAAGTAGCCATCGTCTCTGGGGTCGGAATAGATGAGGCATCCGACCGCGCCATGCGTCTGGGCAAGCTTGGCTTTGATACCGCGCCAGCTCTTTCCGTAACGGGCGATGACGATTCTGCCCTCGACATCGATCCCCATTTCCCCGAGCTTCTCGTAGTCCTCGGGGATGCCATAGTTCACGTACACGAGCTGTGCGGTGACGTCGCCCTCGGCGGCGTAGGCGTTATAAGTCGGCAGCTGACCGGGGTCGGCCGAGTCCTTGTCCTCGAGCAGGCTCGGCTCCTCCAGCCTGGCAACATAGCTCGTCGGCTCGAGGAGCTCCACGTGCCTCTCGGTTGGAAGGGGCATGAGCGCTTCGGTCTCCTCGATCCAGGCGTTCAGCCCCCACGACTTGAATTGCGAGAGAATGTAGTCCGCTACCTTCTTGCTGCCGGGAAGCCCGGCGATGTGAGGCTCCTCGGTAATGACCCTCATGTACTCACGAAGGTTCGCCGGATTGGGGATCTCCCTGAGCTTCGTTTCCCACTCGCGCGCCGCCGCGACTTCATCGGGCAGGAAGCCCTTCAAGCTGTCTTCCTCGGCATGGGACGGGACGGTCGAAAGCAACGTGCTCAGGACGACGAGGTGGATCGCTCGAGGCATTCGATTCGAGTCTCCTTTCGGCGTTTGCTCGGTGCCGATTCTAACTCACTCGGCGTCGTCTCCGGTCATCGACTTGAAGTCTTCCTTTCGAAGACCGTGGCGTCTCATCATCGTATAGAGCGTGCGCTCGGTGATGCCCGCAAGACGCGCCGTCTCACCGATCCGACCGCGCGTCTCGCCGAGGAGGTGACGAAGATACTCCTGTTCGAAGCGAGCGACCACGTGGCGGCGTGCTTCGCCGAGACTCCGCCTTCTTCGATCCCCGGGAGGCATTTCGGTCCGAGTCGGTTCTGCCTCCCATTGGTTGGACGCCCTCAGATCGTCGACGCGAACGTTGCGCCCCGGTGCGAGCAGAACGGCACGTTCCACGACGTTCATGAGCTCGCGGACGTTGCCGGGCCAATCGTGGCGCACCAGGGCTTGAATCGCCTCGGGCTCGAAGCCGGTAACGGGTCTCACGAGCTTGCGCCGGCTCGTCTCGAGAAAGGCGCGAGCCAGCTCCGGTATGTCGTCTCGTCGTTCTCGAAGCGGGGGTGCGTGGAGCGTCACGACGGCGAGTCGGTAATAGAGGTCGGGGCGAAATCGGCCTGATTCCATCTCACGCTTTAGATCGCGATTCGTCGCCGCCATCACCCTTACGTCGACTCTCACGGGCTTTTCGCTGCCGACCCGGTAGATGCTCTTGTCCTCGAGCACCCGCAGCAGTTTCACCTGGAGGTGGAGCGGCATCTCACCGATCTCGTCGAGAAAGATCGTGCCGCGATGCGCGAGCTCGAAATAGCCGCGACGGGAGCGAACCGCGCCGGTGAATGCACCTTCCTCGTGGCCGAACAACTCTGTCTCGAGCAGGGTTTCCGGAAGGGCGCCGCAGTTGACGGTGATGAACGGCCCGCGCGAGCGTGCGCTCTCCGAGTGGATCGAGCGGGCCAGACGTTCTTTTCCGACGCCCGTCTCGCCGAGAATGAGAAGTGCGGAGTCACCTTTCACGCACCGGCGGGCCATCCGCAGGAGGTGCTGCATCGAGGAGCTCGCCGACGTGAAATCGGCGAGAGTCGAACGCTTCTCGGCGCGCTCGGCACCGAGCCGTTCCAGAGTTTCGTCGCCCCTCCGGCGGGCGAGCGAAACGAGCGTGGCGCCGAGTGTGTCGTCGTCGAGGCCGAGCCACAAGACGGCGTCGCAACCGGACGCGAGCAGCTCGGCGCGTCGTCTGGGGTCGTCCTCCGGCGCAAGGACCACGACTCCGGGATGCTCGGGAAGCGAACGGAGCTCGGTCAGAAAGTCGATGGCTCTTTCCGGAAAGAGGCTCTGCTCGATGACGAGCATGTCGAAGTCGTCCCGCGTCAGCCTGGCGCGGACGCCGTCGGCGCTCGCAGCGCTCGCGGCTTCGATGCCCCCGATTTGGAGCAGTTTCTCGATTCGATTGCCAGTGGCGCCCGTTTGGGAGGCGAGAAGCAGTCGGATCACGATTACCGATTTTATCTGAATCGGTAATCAGATACCAATTTTTCGGAAACTACTTTCGGAAGAGAATGGGGGCACGTGGTAGGACAATCCGACAAATGACTCTGAATCAACGAGATCGGAGCGGAGGCGGTGGGGATGGCTGATGGCATTGGGATTGCTCTTCCAATGCCTCATGGTTCACATTAGAAATGCACATCGTCAGCCCCGTCTGGTGCATGTGCGCAAGCCCATCCGTCCGGTGCGAGTGGCGGCCGAGAGACGTCCCATCAAGGTCGTCCCGCCGATCGTACCCAGCCGGAACGAGCCGGTCGAAGCTCGCTGAGACTCGAGCTCACCGAAAGAGTCGGATCTCGATGCCCCCATGTACCAGCCGCGGCGTTCCGAGGTTCTCGAGCGGGGTCAGACGCACGACGTACTCGGTATCGGTCACGTTCTCCACGGCTACATAGAGATCCAGTCTCCTCGATAGCGGGATTCGGGTCGACAGATCGAGCACTCCGTATGCGGGAAGGAGAAGCTCGTTCCGGTCGTCGTCCCAAGCCTCACCGGTAACGCGTACATCGGCCGTGAACTGGAACGGACCGTCGTAGAACACTCCGAAAGTTGCCTGGTGGCGTGGAACCTGTGGAATCGCGAGGCCGGTCTCGTCGACCACCGCGTCGGAGAAGAGGTAGGCGCCCCGAATCTGCCAAGGGTCCGCCACGCGGTACGAGACCTCGGCTTCGAGCCCCTGGATGGTCGCGCTTCCCAGATTCTGACGCTGTCGAAGGATTTGCCCGTTTGCGATTCCGAGGGTGACGTTCGCGACCGGGTCTTGCAGGGAATTGTAGAAGGCGTTGAAACGCAGGAGAAGCAGGCGGCTCGGATGGACGTCGACTCCTCCCTCGAAGCCCCACAGGTACTCCTCGGTGAGGTCCGGGTTGGCATCGGTGACGATGTTCCCGAGCTGAAACGGCCGGTAGAGCTCGTTGAGCGAGGGCGCCCGGAAGCCCCGGTAAGCGGACGCCCGAACGGTCGCGAAGTTGGAAGCGCGGTACACGACCCCGGCACGGGGATTGAACGTTCCCTGGGTAGTCCGGTTCTCCCACAGATCGAATCGGCCCCCGAGGAGAACGTCGAGCCGCGGGTCCGGCGCGAATAGATATTGCGCGAAGGCTCCGACGAAATTCTGGCGGTTGACGTCCCAGCTCGCGCGTCGCCAGTCGATGCCGTACTGAAGCCCGGTAACGCTCCGCATGGTGAACGAGGCTCCGAATCCCGTGGAGGGAAAGTGCTGCTCCGCCGTTTGGAACTCCTGTGAGCGATCGGGGAGGATGCGCGAGAAGTCGCTGTTGAGCTCCTGGCCCTGCCCGTAGAAGTTGAAGCTCCACCGTTCGGCGTCGTAGCCGGTCTCGACGAGAAAAATCTGGGAGTCGTTCTGCTGGATGGGGGTGCCGTTACTCCGCTTCTCATTGAACAGGTTGACGCCCGCGTGGAAGTCGCGATATTCGAGACGGCCAACGAAGCTCTGAAACGCTGCGTTGGTGGGAATGTCGACCGGGCCACGTTCTTCCTCGCGGACTTGAATGTATCCTTCGGTGTCGAATACACGGCCCGAGGCGAGCCAGGCCCAGTCTCCACTGCGATCCGACGTGAAGACGTCGAGGTCGTAGGTATCGAGGTTGCCCGCCTGCAGGCGGAGATCGAAAGTGCGCTCGGCGGGAGTGCGGGGAAGGAGCTGAATCGTTCCTCCAAGGGCCGAGCTCCCGTAGAGCTGGCTCGTCGCTCCCCGCGCCACCTCCGCCGTTCGCAGAGAAAGCGTCGGTAGCCGGTTGAAATAGATCCAGTTCCCGAAGGGATCGTTGAACGGGATGCCGTTCCAGAGGACGAGGCTCCGGCTGGCTCCGCTCGACCCGATCCCCCGAAGCGAGACACCCTGGGTCGTGGGGTGCGAATACAAGCTGGACGACCGGCGGAAAAGATTGAAACCCGGCACTCTTCGGAGCTGCTCGTCGATGACGAGGGCCGGAGAGCGGACGACGTCTTCTTCCGTGAGCGCGCTTACGAGCGCGACCGCGTCGAGGATCGGCTGTTCCGTCGCCGCCGCGGTGACGACGACGACCTCCTCGTAGCTGAGGGTCGGCTTCTCTTCCTCGCTCTTTTTCTGAGAGGCGTCCTGGGCTTGGTTGGCCACCAAAGCGCAGATCCAGAAGGCTCGGAGCATAACGGGCCGGAGCATAGCACAGCGGCACTCACCGGTTCTGGACGAACTGGATGCCGAAACGACCTTTGATACAGAGATGGCCCCGGGTCACGTCGTGGTCGGTCGGGGACGTGACCCTCACGATGTTGTTGTCCTGCACCCGGAGCTCGAGGTTGCAGCCGACGCCGCAGTAAGGACAAACCGTCCGGGTGACGGTCTGCCTCGACTCGTCCCATTGATTCGCCTGCCTCAGGTCATGCTCGCTCTTGAACATGAGCGCGCCGGTGGGGCATACGCCGATACAGTTGCCGCAATAGACGCAGGCGGATTGGTCGAGCCGGGTATCGTGCTCCGTCGAGATGCTTGCGCCGAAACCACGGCCCGCCACCGAGATGGCGAACGTGTTCTGAGCGTCCTCGCCGCACGCCTCGACGCACTTGTAGCAGAGGATGCAGCGGCTGTAATCGCGAACGTACATCTCGTCGTGGATCTTCACCGGCTGAGCGACGGTCTTCGCTTCGGCGCCGAACCGCCCCGCGTCGACCTCGTAGCGCTCCATGAAGCGGCCGATCTCCCCGCCCACCAGCGAAAGATCCACCGAGGAAGCGAGAAGCTCGAGCACGAGCTTTCGGCTGTGCCGGACCCGCGCGCTGTCGGTTTGGACCTTCATCCCGGACTCGGCCTTCCGCGGGCAGGCGGGAACGAGCGTTCGAGATCCCTCGAGCTCGACAACGCAAACCCGGCAGACGTTGACGGGGGTGAGGTTCTCGAGAAAACACAGCGTGGGGGTGCCGATCCCCTCGGCGTGACACGCATCGAGCAGCGTGGCGCCTTCGGGAACGGCCGCGGGTCGGCCGTCGATCGTCAATTCGATGCGGCGTTCGTTCATGGCGTCTTGTCCAGGA
>DASPGQ010000815.1 GCA_035620555.1 Vicinamibacteria bacterium | reverse complement strand
ACCGCCACGCGGAAGAGATTCATGCCGCCGGCGCGGTCGCTCGAGAAGTAGATCCACCGGCTGTCGGGCGACCATTCCGGCGACCAGTCGGTCGCGAGATCGGCGGTGAGCGCTACCGGCGCCCCGCCCTCGACGGCGACGGTCCAGAGATCGCGCTGCCCCTCGGTGTTCGCCCAGTAAGCAATGAACCTTCCGTCGGGCGACCAGGCAGGCTGCACGGCGTCGCCCGGGAGCCGCTGGTGCTTCTCGCCGCTCGTGACGTCGACGATCCACAGCCCGGCGTCCAGGATCCGGGAGTACGGATCGAAGACCGGCTCCATCGAATAGGCCACGCGCGTGCCGTCGGGCGACCAGGCAGGATCGAATCCGTCGTCAGTCAGGCGGCGCACCGACTCCCCGGTCGCCCCCATGACGAACAGGCCGCCGCCGTCGCGCTCGGATCGGAAGGCCAGCATCTCGCCGTCGGGAGAGAAGGCCGGCTGCGAGTCTGCGGCGGGCGAAGACGCGGTCAGGTTGATGGCCCGAGAGCCTCCGACGCGCATCGAATAGATGTCCAGATTGCCGCTGACCTCGCTGGTATAGATGAACTGCCGCCCGTCTGGCGAGATGTCGGGGTGGCCCTCCATTCCGGGGAGCTGGGTCAGGCGGCGCAAGGTGAATGTCGGCGCACGATCGCCGAGGTCGGTCGGGCCGCGTGCGAGAAAGCCGCCCAACGCTCCCAGCCCCGCCAGGAGCAGGGCCGCCGCGATCAGCCGTTGCATCGACGGCCGCTCGACTCTGGCGTCTGGCTGGGCTTCCTCCACCCCACCGGCGAGGACCTCATCGATCACGATGCGCGCATCGGCGATGTCGTGGAGCCGATTCCTCGGATTGCGCTCGAGGCAACGCCGCAGCATCTGCCGGATGGCAGAGGGCGCCGAATCCGGCAAGGAAGCGAGGTCGATCTCGCTCTTGAGCACGCTCGCGAGAACATCGCCCACCGTCTCACCCGTGAAGAGCTTCCGGGCGGTGAGCATCTCGTAGAGCACGACGCCGAAGCTCCAGATGTCCGAACGCTTGTCCATGGCCTTGCCGCGCGCCTGCTCGGGAGACATATACGCCGCCGTCCCGAGAATGACGCCCACTTGCGTTCCCGCCTGCGCGAGCGTGGGCGATTGGGAAAGGTCGACCGAGTCGCCCGACGACGACTCCGCCGCATAGGCCTTGGCGAGTCCGAAGTCGAGCACCTTCACCTTACCGTCCGGAGTCAGCTTGACGTTCGCCGGCTTGAGGTCGCGGTGCACGATGCCCTTGTCATGGGCTTCCTCGAGCGCTTCCGCGATCTGCTTGGCGATCGCGAGCGCCTCCTCCACCGGAATGGCACCACGCCGCAGCCGCTCGGAAAGATCATCGCCCTCGACGAGCTCCATCGCCAGGAAGTGCGCCGTCGCGCCGTCTTCGAGCCTCGCGCTCTCGAACCCGTAGACGTGAGCGATGTTGGGGTGGTTGAGCGAGGCGAGGAGCTTGGCCTCCCGCTCGAAACGGGCGAGCCGCTCCCGGTCCTCGGTGAACGCCGCCGGAAGCACCTTGATCGCGACGTCGCGGTCGAGCTTGGTGTCTTTCGCCCGATAGACCTCGCCCATCCCTCCGGCACCGAGCGGGGAGAGGACTTCGTAGACGCCAAGTCTCGTTCCCGGATTCTGAGCCACGCGGCTTTCTAGCATAGGAAAAAGGCCTTGTTCCGAGCAAGTCATAAGCTTTCGGCTCGAAGAAGACAGCTAGGAAGGCGTTGTGTGTGCGCATGAGCGTGAATTCTGCGGATTGCGTGAAATGGGATAGAGCGTCAGTTCCGGCAGCCGATTGTCCGGTTTGGAGGGTGGCTCGAGAGCGAGACGACGCGCCAGCCCTCGGCCGTTTTCCCCACGATGTAGGTGACGCCGTGCTCGGAGAGGACGCTCCCGTCCTTCTTGTAGCGGTGGAAGTTCCCACTCACGGTGGCGGCGCCTAGGCTCAGGACGCAAACGGTCGGGCTGGGGAAGTCGGACCGCTCCCAGCCGCGGGGAACCATGGCAGCGAGCGACTCCTCGAAGAGCTCCGCCGTCTCCTGCCGGCTCGTGAAGAGCCGGGTTCCTTCTGGATTCAGGTAGATCCAAGGGATGTGGAAGAGCTGCTCGCTCATTGCCTTCGGGTTCTGCTCGTTGAAGAGCTGGTAGTAAGTCTGAATCACCGCTCGGGCCTCTCGCTCGACGGCCTCGACTTCCGACGCCGTGAGCGGCGGGTACTGAGCGGTCAGGGTCGTCGCGCCCATCACCAAGACCGCCACGAGAAGGGTTCTACGTCGGATCACGGGTTTCCTCCTTCGAAGATCGGATCGAAACGGTGAGCTTCCACGGCAGATGCCGAGAGGTGACCAGCCGTGGTTAGACCCCGCGAATTTCCTCGTGGATCCTCTCTGACTCGTTTCGACTCCGTGGCTCAGCGCCCCGTTGGAACGAGGCGCTCGAGCTCTTCGAACCAGTTAAGGACGAGAGTGACGGGGTGAGGTCCGACATCCGTGCGGAGGAGCGCCACGATGCGTTCTCCGTCCGGCGAGACGTCGTACTCCGTCCGCGGACCCATGGCGTAGGGACCTCGGAAAAGCTCACGCGGGCGCGAAGGCCTCATCTGCGCGCCCTCGACGGCGTAGTCGACGACCATGAACCGTGTCTCACCGTCGCTCGTGGTCGCTTGATAGAAGATCTCCCGGCCCGGGCCGAACACCGGGAACCATCCCCCGTCCGTCGAAACTTGCCACTTGGCTCCCGAGCCAGGAAAGGGCTGTACGTAGACCTCGAACCGTCCGGATTCGTTCGACATGAACGCAACGAAGCGGCCGTCCGGCGAGAAGCTCGGGTCGCTCTCCTCGAACGCCGTATTACGGATGGGCACGCTCGTCCCCTCTTCCAAGTCGAGCACATAGACATCGAATCCTGTATTCGTGTCCGGGGCGGCGAAGCGGTTCCAGGCGAGATGAACACCGTCGGGCGAAAAGTCGCCGAGGTGGTGGCTGCTCGGGTCGTCCGTCAGGCGCTCGACGGCGTCGGAACCATCGGCTCGTTTCCGGTAGAGGTTGAAATTGGCGCCGTCTCTTCGTGACGCGAAGACAATGTGCCTGCCGTCGGGAGACCAGGCGGGTGTGATGTCGTATTCCGGATCGACCGTGAAGCGGGTCATCGCGCCGAGCCTCAGATCGTAAACCCACAGGTCTTCCGCGGCGATGGACGTGGACGGTTTGAGAAGAGCGAGCCGCTCCCCGTCCGGCGAAAAACGAGGCTGGAGAAACCGGTCGGGCTCGCTGACGAGGGACTCCTTCTCACCCGAGCGCCTGACGCTCACCAAGTCGTAGACATCCGTGGCGCCCTGCAGATAGATCAACGAGCCAGTTTCCGACACATCCAAGTGAGAAACCGTGTAGGTCGCGAGGGTCGCGAGCTCGACGTCCTCGACGACAGGCACGGCCGGCCCCGTGACCTCGAGCGTCGCCGAGTCGAATGGCGCCGCGAGATAATCCCCCTCTCTCCAGAAGAGAAGGTGCCCGCTCGGCAGATAACGTGCATCGGACGCGCCGTCCTGAACGATCTTCGTCTCCCCGGAGCGCGACAACGCCCGGAGCTGCACGTGAAAACCACCGCTCAAGACCGTGTACATCAACTCCCCCGACGGCAGAAAGCGTGGCCACCGATGGAGCTCGCCGTTACCCAGATTCGTGACCGGCTCCGGCGTTCCCCCGTCCGCCGACACGCGCTTCAGTCCGACACCGGCCGTATCGCCGGGTGCGAAGACGATGGTACCGTCCGCGCCCCACGTGCCTCCACGGCTTCCGGGAGCGTCGCAGACGACCGTCGCGAGCCCCCCGTCGACGTGAACTTTTTTGAGCTTCTGGTCTGCAAAAAAAGCGAGCCACTCGCTGTCCGGCGAGAAGAATGGCTGCATGGCCCCTCGAGAGCCGTCGACGATCTCTCCCTCGCTCTTTCCGATGTCTCGCAGCAGGATGCCTCCACGGCGGTTGGGTGCCGACTCGGAACCGAGGGCGAGCGGCTCGTCCGCGGCCGTCAAGACGTAGGCGATGTGGCGGCCGTCCGGCGAGATCGCGACGGCGGAGCCACTGTCTTCACGCAGCACGCCAGGGCGCTGAAGCTCAAAGCGCATGACGCCTTCCGGGCTAGCCGATGTCCTCGCTCCATAGAACGAGAAGGAAAAGAAGGCCGCAAGCGCCATCGCAATCGCGGCCGCGATCCAGAGCATCTTGCCGCTCTCGCGCGGCTCGAGCGTCTCATCACCGGGGCCTTCCTCGAGCGCGACGCGAACGTCGCCCATGTCACGCATACGCGACCTGGCGTCTTTTCTCAAACAGCGCTCGAGGAGCGTTCGGACGAATGGGGGCGTCGTGCGCGGCAAGGCCTTCCAATCCGGCTCCAGCCTGAGAACGGCCGCGAGCACCTCGGAGACGTCGGCGCCGGGAAACGCCTTCTTCCCCGTCAACATCTCAAAGAGCACGGCGCCAAAGGCGAAAATGTCGGTACGCTTGTCGACCTTTTTTCCCTTCGCTTGCTCCGGGCTCATATAGGCCGCCGTGCCGAGAATGATCCCCGCCCCGGTCGCGTCCCGCGTCAACGTCGGCGACAGGGATCCATCCGACTCGGGTGTCTCGTCCACCCAGGATTTCGCGAGACCGAAGTCCAGCACCTTGACGTTGTCGTCCGGAGTCAGCTTGACGTTCGCCGGCTTGAGGTCGCGGTGCACGATGCCGTTCTCGTGGGCTTCCTCGAGCGCAGCCACGATTTTGGACGCGATTGCGATGGCTTCGTCCAACGGGATCGGGCCTCGTGCAATGCGCTCGGCTAGTGTTTCGCCTTCCACCAGCTCGAGCACCAGGAAGTGGATGGCATCGACTTCCTCGAACCCGTGAATCGCCGCAATATTCGGGTGGTTCAACGTCGCGAGCAGTTTGGCTTCCCGCCGGAACCGCGCGAGCCGCTCTTCGTCTCCGGCGAACTCTTCCGGCAGGATCTTGACCGCGACCTCCCGGCCGAGCTTCGTGTCTCGAGCGCGGTAGACCTCACCCATCCCGCCGCGTCCGATCGATCCGGCGATTTCGTAATGCGCGAGAGTCCGTCCGGCGCTCAGTGACATAGGATGGAGAATGGTAGGCTCGCCGCCGTCAGAAGACAACCTGACGATGGGCTCCACCAAGCTTCAGCAACCGACCGGTGGTCTCCTCGCTCGGTGGCGTCGGGCACGAGACCGTCGGACTCGCGTCGTTGGAGCAAGCCCCAAGAGTTGCAATCGACGGGGTCCCGAGCTCACTCGGCGCATCCCGGCAGCCGGAACGCCCCGATCCGAGTCGAGTAGCTCTCCGCACCCTCTTTCAAGTAGTCGCCAACGTACCAGATGGTGCAATCATCCGACGGGTCGATTGCGGTCTGCGTATAGTCCTGCCATCGCAACGTGTTCGTCTGGGAGCCCTCACCTTCCACCAACACCGCCTCGCGAAGGGTCATGACGCCGGGCCGATCATTCGCCAGGCGGGCCGTGAAACGCTGGCCGGGGTAGTGCGGCGTGCCGCCGAAGGAGAACCCGATGGCGATGTTCCCGCGGCGGTCGATCGCCGGGCTCGCCATCCATCGGTAGAAACCGTCGGGCGCATACGTGCCTTGTTGGCGGAGCTCGACGCTCCGGTCCGGATCCGGTGTGACGCCGAGCTCGTACCAGCGCACCCCGCCGCCACCGGCCTCGGTGGCCACGGAGTGCACCGCCACGATCGACTCCCGGCCGTCGACGTTCCGGTAGACCAGTCGCGACATGATCTT
>DASPGQ010000814.1 GCA_035620555.1 Vicinamibacteria bacterium | reverse complement strand
GCCATGGACGCGAAGGTATCGACGACGAGGGTCTCGCCGCCATCAACTTCGTCCACATATTCTCGCAGGGCTTCGGCTACAACAACGCCTTCTACAATCCCGATAACAACAGCATGAACTACGGCGACGGCGATGGGGAGGTATTCAATTTCTTCTCGTCGTCCCTGGAAGTGGTGGCGCACGAGCTGACCCATGGCGTCACCGATTTCAGCTCGGAGCTCATCTACCTCAACGAGTCCGGCGCACTCAACGAAGCCTTCTCCGACATTATGGGTACCTCAGTGGAGTTCTTCTTCGAAGAGGAGGGTGACGAAAGGCAAACGGCCGATTGGTTGCTGGGAGAAGACCTCTACTATGACTTTGGCCCTTACTTCCGCTCATTGGAGGATCCCGCGAGCATCGGCTTCCAGCTCGGTGGGGTGCAATTGCCATATCCCGACCACTACAGCGAGCGGTGTCTTCCCCCGATCTGCACCCCGGACGCGGAAGGGGACAATGGCGGGGTCCACATCAACTCGAGCATCGCCAACCACGCTTTCTACCTCATGGTCGAGGGCGGAACGAACGAAACGTCGGGCATCGAGGTCGAGGGCCTGGGGATGGACGAGATGGAACGCATCGAATCGATCTTCTATCGCGCGTTCGTCTTCTACCTCGTCCCGAGCTCCAATTTCAGTCAGGCTCGGGAGGCGACGCTCGTCGCCGCGCGCGAGCTCTATGGCGAGGGGAGCGTCGAGGAGCAGACCGTGGCGGCTGGCTGGGATGCCGTGGGAGTCAATTAACCCCGACCCATCGCTAGACCTCTTTCTCCTTCCAATTCCCCCGGCAGAAGACGTACCCGTATCTACTCGGCCGAGGAGACGGCGGCGACGAGCGCCAGGTCTTGCTCGCGCACCGACGACGTGTCGAACTTCTTCGCCGCGGCCGCCATGCGCGTGAGCGCCGCGCCCATCGCCATGGGAGGCGTCGAGTCGCCCTTCCTCGCCCGGTGGAAACGTACCGGGTTGATCCTAGCGACGACGTAGTTGCGCAGATAAGGGGAGCGAAACCCCCGCTTCTTGAGCGCTTCCACGATCTCCTTGACGCTTTCGTCGATCTCGAGCAGACGCGCGGCAAACCCCTCGCGTTCCGACAGGCTCTTGGGAAGCGTCTTGGTCTGGAACCGATCGAGCTTTCGCAGAAAAGAAAAATACGGGCTTCCGGCGAAGCGGCCGTGACTCTGGTAGACGATCCCGAGCGTGATGAGCGCGGGCTCCTCGAGCTCGCTCTCGTAGTCCGTTTCTTTCGAGCGCGGCCGCCTGAGGGCGAGCTCCCTCGCCATGCGGATGACCTCGAGGCTTCGGTCCTTCAAGTTGTGCGCCTTCTCGGTGTTGAGTGCCAGGATGCGAAAAGCCAGATCTTCGTCGGGACAGACCAGCGCGGTCACCGACCGCAGCCCGAGCACTTTCGCGGCGGCGAGACGATGGCGGCCATTCGGCGTCCAGAACCTTCCATCGGGCGCCTGCACCACGATGAGAGGATCCAGGAAGACACCCGTTTCTTCGATCCGCTGGGCAAGCCGCTTGGTGTGAGTGGGAGACAAGTCCCGCTGAAATGGGGTGGGCTCGACCACTTTGATCGGGAGTACGGCCACGAGAATCGGCTTGCCCGAGAGAGGCTCCCGATAGGCGCCGACGGCAGCTCCACCGAGCTCCTTGACGCGGGCGGCAATCGGCGCGAGTGAGGGGTCTTCGACGTCGAGTCGGGCCTCGTCCCCCAGAACTCCCCGTTGTTCCTTACGGGGAACGAGCCGCTTGCGCGAGGCGCTCGCCTTCCGCTTCGCCTTCTTCTTCTCTTTCGGAGTCTGCGCCACGGGCGAATTCTACGTGGGCACGAACCCCCAGACAAAGGAAAGAGAGAAAACCCGGTTGAAGCGACCGGGATCCCGTCGCTACACTCTCGGAGCCCGTGCGCGTTCGCCAACGGATGCCTTTCCAAAGGCCTGCCCCGTGAGAGGCTAGCCCGTGCCCATTTTCGCCCGTCCCCTTGTCGTCGTCGCGGCCGCTTCGTATCTGCTCGCGGTCCTCCTCGTCGGATTCTGGGCCGCACGTCGGACGAGAACGGCTCGAGATTTCTGGATCGCGGGACAACGGATCGGCCTCTGGATTACGGGAATCGCCGCAACCTCGGCGGCCTTCAGCGGCTTCGTTTTCATCGGCGGGCCCGGGCTCATGTACTCGATCGGCCTCGCTTCGGTTTTGATCGTGGCTCCGGCCGGCTTCACCTCGGCACTCCACTGCTGGCTCGTGGCCAAACGCCTGCGGCTGCTTTCCGAGGTTCGAGAAATCTACACGATTCCCGATGCCATCCTGTGCCGCTACGGAAGCCGCGTCGCTTCGGGAACGGCGGCGGTCGCCGTTCTCGTGGGGACCGTGGCCTACCTCGGCTCTCAGTTTCTCGCCCTCGGTCGGCTCCTGGAGTCTGTATTCGGAACCCGCGAGCTCTTCGGCGAGGCCAGCCTCTACGTGGCGATGGCGATCGGCGTCGCCATCGTCCTCCTCTATTCCGTCCTCGGCGGAATGGTGGCCGGCGTTTACACCGATCTCCTTCAGGGCGGTCTCATGTCGGTCGCGGCGGTCGTCGTATTCTTCCACGCGATCTCCGTCAGCGGCGGCGTCGAGCGAGCCGTCACGAGCATCGCGGCGTCACCGCGATTCGGGCCGGGCTTTCTCGATCCGCTGGGGACGGCACCGGTGCTGACGGCCCTCGGCTTCGTCTTCGTTTTCGGGACGGGAACCCTCGGTCAGCCCCACGTCCTTCACAAGTTCTTCATGCTGGACGACCCCCTGAAGCTCAAGTGGATGCCGCTCTTGATGGCGGGAAGCCAGAGCGTGTGTCTGCTCATCTGGCTCGGCGTGGGCCTCGCCGTTCCCGCGCTCGTCTCCCAGGGGCTTCTTTCCCCCCTCTCGCAACCGGACGACGCCGCGCCCACGTTCCTGCTCGAGCTCACGCCTCCCGTCGTCACCGGCCTCGTTCTCGCCGGCCTTCTCGCCGCGATCATGTCCACCGCCGATTCATTCGTGAACATCGGCTCCGCCGCTCTGGTGAGGGACATTCCGAACGCCCTCGGCCTCCGCGTTTCCCGAGAGCTTCTCTTCGCGAGAATTGCGGTTCTGGCCGTGTCAGGCTTGGCGGTATCTCTCGCCCTCAGCTATGGAGACCTCGTCGCTCTCCTGGGAACCTTTGCCTTCGGGACGTTCGGGGCGGCGCTCGCGCCGGTGCTTGCCGTCGGACTCAACTGGAAGCGCGTCACGGCAAAGGCGGCCACCTGCGCCATGGCAACCGGCATCGCCGCGAACATCACCTTCGAGATCCTCTCGCGCCGAGGAGTTCTTCTTTTCGCCCCCGGCGTCCTACCCACCGCGGTCGCGACCGCCGCCTCGTTTACGATGCTGTTCGTCGTAAGCTTCCTTACCCGCGCGAGAGAGCTCGACAGGGACGTGGCCGCGGTCATGGATGCCTGAGCTTGGCGGGCTTCGTTTCATGCCGTAGCATAGAAGAGTTGAGCCTTTTTCACATCCAACGCCGGCATGCCCGCCGCTTTGTTTCGGCCCGGCAGCGTGTCGCCTGGGGCCTTGCCCTGGCAGGCATTGTGGCCGCAGGAGTTTCCTGCGCACCCGCGCCTACGGGGGCGATGGGGCCCCGTCTCGAGCTGACCCCGTGTCAACTGACGTCTCCGGGCTCGCCCGTCAGTCTCGCGGCGGAATGCGGAAAGCTGACCGTTCCCGAAGACCGGGGTGCCGCGAATGGACGCAACATCGATCTCCGTGTGGCCGTGGTTCGGGCGGTGAGTCGGGCGCCTTGGCCCGATCCGCTCTTCTTCCTCACCGGAGGCCCCGGGCAGGCGGCCACGGAAAGCTTCGTGACGATCCAGGCCGCGTTTCGGCGAGTTCGCCGGGACCGCGATATCGTCCTGGTGGATCAGCGCGGTACCGGAGGCTCGAACCCTTTGCGCTGTCCCGCGGGGGACGAGAGCGATGTGTGGTTGCTGGACGACGAGGACATCGAACCCTGGGTCGAAAGATGCCTCGACTCGCTCGAAGGAGACCCCCGGTTCTACACGACTTCGATCGCCATGAGAGATCTCGACGACGTGCGTCGAGCTCTGGGGCATGAGCGCATCAACCTCTACGGTGTCTCCTACGGTACGCGAGCCGCTTTGACCTATCTCCGACTCTATCCCGACCGGGTCCGCTCGATCGTACTCGATGGGGTCGTACCGCCCACCGAGACGCTCGGAATCGACGTCGCCCGGGATGCCGAGCGGGCACTCGACTTGATGATGGGCCGATGTTCCGCCGATCCGAGCTGCGCGAAGGCGTTTCCCGAAATCGGAAAAGCCGTCGATGACGTGATGGCGCGTCTCGACACTCCGGTCCCCATCTCCCTTCGTCACCCGAGAACGGGAGAGATCGTGAGCGTGGAGCTCGACCGGAGAATGGCAGCCTACGCGATACGGTTGCTGAGCTACAGTCAGGAGACCGTCGCGACGATTCCTCTCTTGCTCACTTCGGCTCGGGAGAACGACCTCGCACCGCTCGCCGCCCAGTTCCTCATGACCGTGGGCGGTGTGTCGGAGACGATGAGTGACGCCATGGGCATCTCGATCGTCTGTACCGAAGATTACCCCTTCTTCGAAGATGACCTCATCGCCGAACGATCTCGAGACACCTATCTCGGAGCGATCCAGACCGACGCCTTGAAGCTCGTGTGCCCCTCCTGGCCCCGAGGCGAAGTGCCCCAGGGCTTCCGAGCTCCGGTCAAGTCGTCGGTGCCCGTCCTTCTCCTCTCTGGCGAGGCCGATCCGGTGACGCCTCCCGAGAACGCGGAAATCGTCCACAGCCAGCTCGACCGGAGTCTGCACATCGTCGCCCCCGGCCAGGGACACGTCGTGATCCACCGCGGATGTATATCGAGCCTCGCTTCCAATTTCATCGAGAAAGGAACCTTCGACGGCATCGACACGAGCTGCGTCGATCGCATCGCACCTCGAGCCTTTTTTACCTCCTTTGCTGGACCGCTTCCCTAGCCGACGGATGAAACCGACAAACGGCAGAGAGGCGGGACAACCGAGAAAGATATGATCGAGCTCGAGAACGTCACCAAATCGTTCGGTCAGGTCCGGGCGCTGCGCGGGGTGAGCTTCACCGCGAAAAACGGAGAGATCACCGGGCTACTCGGCCCCAACGGGGCGGGCAAGACCACGGCTCTTCGAATCCTCTATACCGTCATCCGGCAGGACGCGGGAACGGCGCGCGTCGACGGCTATGACACGCTGACATCGCGCCTGGAGGTGCAACGACGAATCGGGGTTCTCCCCGATGCCCATGGGCTCTATCCACGCCTGACGGCTCGAGAGAACATCCGCTACTTTGGGGCCCTCCATCGACTGCACCGAGCAGAGCTGGAGAGTCGCATCGACGAGCTCGTCGATCTCCTGGACATGGAGGACATCGTCGAACGGAGGGCCGAGGGTTTCTCGACGGGCCAGCGGGTGAAGGTCGCCATCGCGCGAGCTCTCGTTCAGAAGCCGCGAAACGTGCTACTGGACGAGCCCACGAGCGGCCTCGATGTTCCATCGACGCGGGCGATGCGGGACTTCATCAAGCGGCTGCGTGCCGAGGGCGTCTGCGTGCTCTTGTCGAGCCACATCATGCAGGAAGTCTCGGCACTATGCGACCACATCGTGGTCATCTCGAAGGGAAAGGTCGTCGCCAGCGGGACAGCCCTGGAGCTCCGCCAATCGACCGGCGAAGCGAACCTCGAAGATGCGTTCGTGGCCTCGATTGGCTCGGAAGAAGGGCTCCTGCGTTGAAACGGGGCTTTACCGTCGTCTTCGACAAGGAAGTCGTCGACAACCTTCGCGACCGGCGGACTCTCGCGGCCGCGCTACTGTACCCCTTCCTCGGCCCCGCGATGATACTTCTCGTCGTCTTTGCCGTCGGTCAGCTGTCGAGAGAAGCGGACGAGCCATTGAAGCTTCCGGTCGAGGGCGGGCACAACGCGCCCGACCTGATCGAGTTCCTCGAGCAGAACAACGTGGAAGTGAAGCCGGCACCCGCCGATCCAGAGGAGGCGGTTCGGACGGGAAAAGAGGACGTCGTGCTGATCGTTCCCGAAACCTATGGGGACGCCTTCACCCAGGGGCAACCGGCCGCGGTACACCTCGTGGTGGACTCCTCGAGGAACGAAGCACTGAGCGCGATCGAACGGGCAAGAACGGTCCTTGCCGCTTACAGTGGGCAGATCGGACGGCTCCGACTGGCGGTGCGCGGCGTCGATCCGCGCGTCGTCGATACCGTCGCCGTCGAGCTGGTGGACGTCTCGACGCCACAGAGCCGCGGGGCTCGCATCCTGGCGATGGCTCCTTACCTCATCCTGGTCTCGCTCTTCGTCGGCGGGATGTACCTCGCTATCGATTCCACGGCCGGAGAGCGCGAGCGGCTCTCACTCGAGCCTCTTTTGATCAACCCCGTCAGTCGTACCGAGCTCGTCCTGGGAAAAGCGGCGGCGGTTTTTCTCTTTACGCTCGTGGCGCTCCTGGAGACCCTTGCCGGTTTCGCGATCATACTCAACTTCGTACCCCTCGAGCAGTACATCGGTGTCCGTATGAGCCTACCGATCGAGGCGCTCTTCCTCATCCTCCTCGTAAGCCTGCCGTTGATGCTCCTGGTCGTCGGCTTGCAGATGCTGGTCGCGAGCTACACGAAGAGCTTCAAAGAAGCGCAGAACTACATCTCTTTGATGCTGCTCGTACCGGCCCTTCCCGCTCTCATCATGGCGGTCGTCCCCTTTCAGCAATCTTTGTGGCTTTCCCTCGTACCCACGGTGGGACAGCAGGTTTTCATCAATCAGATTCTTCGAGCGGAAACCGTGAGCCTGCTCCATCTGAGCGTCTCGTCCGCAATCACGCTCGTGGCCGGAGCTCTGCTCCTGCGGCTCGTCATCCGCCAGTACGAGCGCGAGGCCATCCTACTCCGCTAACCCCCCGGGGCCTCGGAAGATGGTCAGGGTGCTCCTTCCGATGAGGATGGACCGCGTTTCTCGCTCCCCAACCCGGGAGTCGGCGGAGCGGGACAGAACGCCGACCTGCCGTACAGGCGGAGGATCACGGCCGTACCCTTGCAGTTATCCGGGAACGGAGTTAGCTTATGGTCATGATCGACCCGGAGCTCCTGGAGATTTTGTGCTGCCCGGAGACGAAACAGCCGGTGTCACTCGTAGAGCCCGGCACCATCGATCGCATCAACGAGAAGATCGAGGCGGGGGTCGTGAAGAACCGCGGAGGCGCGGCGGTATCGGAGAAGATTCAGGGGGGCCTCCTTCGAGAAGACCGGCAGTTCCTGTACCCCATACGAGACTCGATTCCGATCATGCTCGAAGACGAGGCGATTCCGTTCGAGGGCTTCGGCTAGCGCTTCTCCGGCCTCGCCACCGACTCGATGCGGATCGTCTCGCCGTCCTCGTCCAGGGTTCCGCTGACGACGACGTCCTCGCCGGCGAACGGCTTGATTTTCTCCGGGTCGTCCACCGCGTACAGCATCTCGTCATCCGGCACGTAGAGCGCGTAGGCGGCTCCCATGCCGACACATTCGTCGGCGCACTGTTTGTCGCTCATCCCCTCCATCATGTGCTCGGCGCCGCACATGTCGTCGGTGACATAGCCTTCGAAGGTCTCCTCCGTGTGGCCGATTGCTGCCCCTAGGATCAACAAACTACCCAGGATCATCCCTCTCATCGGTTCACCTCCGGGAAATCGAAACGCGCGACTTCGACCCGTGCGTCGTTGAAACACGCGCCGCCCCCCACCTCGTTCACCTCCGCGGGGGTGAGAGCCGTCGAGGTGCTCCCGTTCAACGAAGCTTTCCTCCAAGCGCCTTTGGGCATGTGGACGACACCCTCTCTGAGACGCCGATCCACGCGCGCGTAACAGAGAACCTCTCCTTGAGAGTTGAACACCCGCACCCGGTCCCCGCTTCGAATGCCGCGACGGCGCGCATCCTCGGGATTGACGGACAGATGAAGCCGGCTCAAGTTGAACTCTCCGAGCGTACTGTTGATCGTCATCGTGGTCGAAGAGCTGATGAGGGTGAGCGGATGGCTGGACTGGAAGGATCGATAGCGATAAGGAACCTTACCCAGACACCGCGGAGTCAGATGTACCTTGCCGTCGTCGGTCTCGGGAAACACGTTCTTGAACTGAATCGGCGTTCCGCCATCGAAGTCGTATCCGTGCGCTCCACCCCCCTTCAACGGCCCGGATGAGGGCGCCTTCCCGTTCAGCTCGATCGCGGCAATGGTTCGGTCGATGAGCTCTTGTTCCGACCAGCCGAACGCATCGTCGTCGAACCCCATCGCCTTGGCGAGGGCCTGGAATACGGCAACGTTCGATCGCGCCTCACCTCGGGGGGGGACGACGGGCCGGGTAGACCCCACGACGTAGCTTCCGTAGGCGCGCTTCAGGTCGTGGTGCTCTAAAAACGTCGTCGCCGGGAGGAGCACGTCGGCATAACGGGCCGTGTCGGTCATCACCTGCTCGAAAACCACGGTAAAGAGGTCTTCCCTCATCAGGCCGTGGACGATCCCGTTCTGATCGGGCACCGTCGCCACTGGGTTGCAGTTGAACACGAACAGAGACTTCACCGGCGGCGAGAGCGGGCCTCGCAAGACATGGGCCAGCTCGGTCATGTTGATGATCCGCGTATTCCAGGGCGGCAAGCGGAAGAGCTTCTCGGTAACCAATCGCCCGGCGCCGCTGTTGCTCAGCGTGTAACCGCCGCCGACAACGCCAAACTTTCCAAGGAGGCAAGGAATCGCGAGTATGGCGGCTACCGCATGACCACCATTTCGGTTGCGCTCGACGCCCCAGCCGCACCGCAAGACGGCCGGCGAAGAGGAAGCGTAGCGCTCCGCCAGATCGCGAACGGCGGAAAGACCGAGACCCGCTTCCATCGCCGCCTTGTCGAGCGGCCACGCGGACGCCGCCTCGAGCAGCGGGTCGAGCCCCGTCGCCCGGGCGCGGACGAAGGCGGAGTCGAGCTTGCCGTTTCCCACAAAGTAGTCGATGAGACCGAGCGCCAGGGGCAAGTCGGTGCCGGGACGAACAGGCAGGTGGACGTCGAGGAGCTCCGAAGGGAGTGTTCTTATCGGATCGACGAGCGCGACGAAGGCACCGCGCCGTTTCGCCTCCTTCAGATAGGGTACGAGGTGGATGTTGGATGCCCGCGGATTGGCCCCCCAAATCACGATGCAACGGGCGTCGACGTAGTCGGGAAAGGCAACCCCCGCCATCTTTCCGTACATGTCTTTCGCCACCTCGCCCGTGGGTGCGGCGCAAATCGTCTTGGCGAGGCGTGAGGCGCCGAGGCGAGCGAAGAGAAGGCTGTCGAGCATCTCGTCGGTGACGAACCCGTTCGACCCCCCGTAGTGGTAGGGGAGGATCGCCTCTCCTCCGTGGGTTCTTCGGATGGCCTTGAAGCGCGCCGCCACTTCGGAGAGGGCCTCGTCCCAGGACACGCGCTGGAAACGACCCTCGCCCTTCGGCCCCGTGCGTCGCATCGGGTACAGGAGCCGGTCCTCGTGCTCCACGCGCTTCCCGAATCGTCCCACCTTCGAGCAGATGAACCCGCCCGTGACCGGATTCGCGGCCCCGGCGGTGATGCTACGAATCGCCGAGCCCGAGACCTCGACCTCGAGCGAGCAGGTGTCGGGACAATCCAGGACGCAAGACGTCGACCTTGTCTCGTTCATCGTCTAAGCCAGATCGGGTCGCCGGCGCGCGACCACGGGGCGATGCGCGAACGTCGAGAGGAACAGAAGGACGAGCCCTGCCACGATGGCGGCGTCGGCGATGTTGAAGATTCCAGTGTGCAGGTCGCCGAAACCGATGCGAAGGAAGTCGATGACCATGCCATGCTGCACGCGATCGATGAGATTGCCGAGCCCGCCACCGATCACGAACGACCATCCCGCGAGCTCCAGGGCGCTTCGCGCGCGAAAGAGCTTTACCGCGAAGACGAGGAGAAGGATGGTGACCCCCACGGTGAAAAGCCAGAACCGCGTCACCGGCTCGAGCTCGGCTCCGATGCCCAGAAAGGCACCGCGGTTCTCGGAGTAGAGCAGCTCGACGGTTCCCTCGACCAGGGGATAAGGCACGGCCTGGGTAAAGCTCTCCGATGCGAATCGCTTCGTCGTCTGGTCGCAGGCGATGGTCATGATGACGAGCGCGATCATGACGAGCCAGCGACGAACGCGGCTCATCCGGCGAGCTCCTCGACGATCGAGCTTCCCTCGGAGTCGTCCCCCGAGGTCCATCGCCAGCTCTCGTGTAGCCGGAGCCGCCCGTCCGCCATGACTTCCGGGATCGAGCGACATTCCCCGGTCTTGAGCTCACCGGCCGTCGTGAGATGCTGAGTGCGCATTTCGAGCCGCCCCTCCTCGTCGGCCTTGGCCACGAGGGTCCCGAAACGAACGGCTCCGCCTTCGTACGTCGCCCAGACGAGGTCGCCTTTCTGGCGGTAGGTGAAGCGAGTTTCGGCCGACACGTCGCCCGTTTCCGTATTGCTCATGGAGACGAAGACCTTCCCGTCGTACACAAGAACCTCGACCATTATCGCATGGTGACCCGACTCGAGAACTCTAGCGCGCCGGAGCCTTGCTGAAGGGCTCGAGCTTCACCTCGAGGGGGGCAAGCACACTCTGTTCGAACGTTTCGACCAGATGTTCCGTGTCACGGTAACGGTAGGGCTCGATGCCCGCGAACTCGGGGCTGTCCACGAGATCCTCGCCTTCGGGGAGAATGATCTTGATAGGCAGATCCCTCAGCAAGACACCGAAAGGCTGCAATTCCTTGACGAGCTCCCGGCTGCCAGCCAGATCGGCGACGATGAAGCGCGAGAGGTGGGTCAGGTTCTCGAAAGTCGCACGCAGCTTGGGACCAACCGGCCTTTCGAGATCCACGGCCACAGGAGCGTAGTCGCGTCGCCTCAGCAATTCACGGATTGCTTCGAGGTGCGGTTTGCGCCAGTCGGGAAATCGTCCGAGCACGAGCACGAGGCGCAGGGTGTTCCGAGGGATGAGGTCTCGCCACCGGGCCTCGGAGATGAGCGTCTCCATCAGCTGCACCATCTCGAGGTCGTCCACCAACACGGCGGCCTCGTCGGGGGGCGTCAAGGCGAGATTGGACGTGACAATCCCTTCGTGCCGAAGTCCGGAGAGCACGACGTCGTCGAGCCGGCAGTCGGTCAGTATGGCTTGCGTGAGGTTACATTGAACCAAGAGCGCGCCCGACAGCTGACAATGGCTCAGTCTCGCTCCGCCGAAGTTCGCCCGAACGATCTCCGCTCCCACCAATCTCGCCCCGGTCAAGTCGGCTCGGGAGAAGTCGGCCCCCTTGAGGCAGGCGCGGCTCAGGTTGGCCTGGTTCAGGTCGGCGCCGCCGAGGCGAACCCGCTGAAGCCGAGCGCCCTGCAAATCCGCTAGGGGAAGCTCCGCCCGGCTCAGATCGGCCTCGACGAGCTGGGCACCACCGAGGCTCGAGCCGGTCAAGTTCGCTTCGAAAAGGTTGGCCTTCCAGAAGTGCGCCGCCGAGCCCTCGGTTCGCGTGAGGTCGGCCCGGCGCAGATTGGCCATGGGAAGCCGCGCCCCCTCCAGACTGGCGCCCGGAAGCTTGGCTTCCTCGAGATCCGCCCCGGATAGGATCGCTCCGCGCAGGTTCGCCACCGGAAGCTGGGCTCGGACCAGAACCGCGCGAGCTGCGTTGGCGGTCTGGAGCTGGACTCCGGATAGATTGGCCCGCGACAAACGCGCTTCGAGCAGCTGGGCGCGCGTCAGATCGGCGCCGGTCAGGTCCGCATCGAGCATCGTGACGCGTTCCAGCCGGGCGCCGGTGAGACGGGCCCGGTGCATCTTTGCGCCGTCGAGACGGGCATCGGGAGCTCGGACCTGGGCCATCTGAGCGTCCGTCAGGTCGGCCCCCTCGAGCTTGGCCGCCGTCAGGTTGGCCCCCGTCAGGTTGACCCCGTGGAGATCGGCCTCACCCAGGTCGATTCCGGCGAGCTCCGCCCGTGACAGGTCCGGGGCGGTCCGGCCCGGGTTACTTTCCCTGAATCGATTCCAGGCCGCGGCACCCCGGAGCAGGATTTCGACGAGCTCCGCGTCCGCCATGAGTCCGCATTGTATCCAGATCCGCGCTTTTGGCCAGTCTCAATGTATCGGAAAGTAGACGCGAAAAGTCGTACCTTGTCCGCGGGCGCTCTCGACCGAAAGGGCTCCTCCATGGGCTCGAACCACTGCGAGCGCCGTAGCGAGCCCGAGCCCCCGGTGGCCCGGTCTCGTGCTGAAAAAGGGAATGAAGATACGGGAAAGAGTCTGTTCATCCATCCCTTCGCCCATATCGCTCACTTCCAGAAAGACGAAGGTTCCCGGGTTGGCGCCCGAAGCGAGGAAGAATTCCTTCAGGGCATTCGCATCGAGCTCCAAAGCCCCGGTCCTCACCCGGATGGGCCCGCCGCCTTGCACCATGGCATCCGCGGCATTTTGCACCAGAACCATCACCAGCTCTCGAATCTGACGCGAGTCGCCCCAAAGGGGAACCTCTTCGCTTCCGAGCTCGAGCTCGAGGGATCCCGCCGGCCCGTCCAAGAGAAGCGCCCGAAGCGAGTGCTCGATCTCGACGAGGAGCTGGTCGAGCTGAACCCTTCCCCCTTCGGCAGAACCGTTACCGGAAAACGACGAGAGCATCGCGGCGAGCTCGCTGGCCGAGAGTGCGGCTTCCTCGATTTCCTCGACGCCACGTCGGAGCGAGGATCCGGAAGGAAGCTCCGCGAGCGCAAGGCCCGTCTGACTCAATATTCCGGCCATCAAGGGCTCGACCTCTCGGGCCACCCCCTTGGCGAGGAGCTGCAGCTCCTCCACGCGCTCGGCGGACTCTACGTCGCTCCTTTCACGCCCGGCGTGCAGCTGCTCTTTCTTGAGCCGGTCGACTTCTCGCGAAAGCTCCACCACTTCGGCCGAAAGCCGCCGCTTCTCCTCGAGATCCTGCTGCTTCTGTTCGTCCTGGCGCGCCGCCGTGTCGCGGGCCTGCCGGAGCTGGAACTCGCGCCTCTCGGTCACGTCACGAAGGATGGCGATGCCGCCGACGATCTCCCCATTCTCCTCGGTGAGAGGAGAGTAGTATCCGTCGAAGAACACTTGCCGGCCCGTTTCCACCTGGGTGAAGGGGCGGTTGCGCGATGTCGAGGTCGTGCCCGCCAAAGCGTCGCGAAAGTAGCGGTCCTCGCCGAGGTCCTTGAGCTGCGGCAGTGCCTCCCAAACGTTCTTTCCGATCACGCTCTCTCGTGGCTGCCCCAGAATCCGCTGAACCGCAGGATTCCAGTAGGTGAGATGGAAGTTGCGGTCGAAAGCCAGCACCCCATCGATGCTTCGGTGTGCCAGCCTGCTGAAGAACGCCCATTGCCGTTTCAGCCTGATCTCGGATCGCTTTCGATCGGTCGCGTCGCGGGCCACGCAGAGAATCAGCTTGACGTCGTCGATGGGAACGAAAGTCGCGGACACTTCTACGGGGAAGCGACTTCCGTCCTTGCGACGGTGGATCCCCTCCAGGTAGGCGACCTCCGGCGTGCTGGGCACGTTCGAAAGCCACTCGTTCCATGACGAAGGAGGAGTTAGTGGCAGGGCCACCTCGATGTGGTTCAACGAAAGCTCGAGGAGCTCGGCCCGGGAGTAGCCTAGCAACTGGACCGCGCGCTCGTTGACGTCCAGAAATCTCCCGGTGTGCGGCTCGATGACGAAAATCGACTCGGCGGATTGATCGAGGAGTCTTCGGAAGCGCTCGCGTTCCAGCTCCTTCCGCTTTCGATCGACGACCTCGTAGAACACCGAGGTGACGTCCTGCTCGTACCGGGCGAGCTCCTCGAGCGTCGCCGTGGCATCTACGGTCGCCCGGATGGAGCTCTGGAGCCGGTCGGCGTTCAATTGGGATTCGTCCCGGTCGAGCTTCCGGGAGAGCGAATCGATGGTCTCCCGGTTCAGCGGATGTGTCGCCTGGCCCTCCAGGTTCCGGAGAATGCGCCGGAACTCTCTCAGATGTCCGACATAGTCGTCCATGCTGCACCCCCATCAGGGCTTCGATGCCGGCTCGAGCGTTGGGGCCTTCGTGTCCGGGCCGCCGCAGCGGCTCGGGCCCGAGACCAAGCTATACCCGCTCCCAGAGGCCGGGACGGGTCCCCCGTCAAAATGGCTCCCTGGCCGACCCGACCAGGTACCAAAGAAAAATGTACAACCGTTTGGCTCAATAAGCAACCTTGCCAAGGGCACTTCCGGCCTCGTAAGCTTTGTGAAGGATGTGCCCGAATCGCTCGGGGATGGTGCTGGTGCTGTTCCTGGCCTCCCCTTCTCTCCCCGAAGAGACGACCCCCGTGCACCCGCCTCGCCTCGAGGCATGGTTTCGCGAGCTCAGTACTCCGGGGCCGGGAGAACCCTTCGGTCGTTACCTGGCTCGCGCGGGCAGGATCCAGCACGGAGTCGCGTACGACACCGCTGCCTCGCCACCTCCGGGGCCGGAGAGACTCCGAATCGAGCTCGAGAGGTTCGAGTGCGTTACCTTCATCGAATCGACCCTGGCGGTCGCACGATGCGGCTACGTCGGTGAGCCCACGGCCGAATGCTTCACTCGAGAGATCGTTCAGAGCCGATACCGCGGCGGCGTCCTCTCCGATTACGCGTCGCGCCTGCATTACTTCACCGAGTGGATCGACGACAACGAATCGAGAGGGCGGCTCAGGAACCTGACGGGGCAGCTGGGTGGGATCCCGGTCAGGAAGGATTTCTTTCGCATTTCGACTCATGAGCTCGCTCGAGCCTCGGCAGAGGACGAGCTCGCACGCAAGATGCGGAGCGTCGAAGCCCGTCTCAGCGGGATTCCGCATCTCGTGGTGCCCCGAGAGTCGGCACGCTCGGCCTCGACAGCGCTCGAAGACGGCGACATCGTGGCCTTCGTCCGTGAACGGCCGGGGTTTCTCGTCCATCATGCCGGGTTCGTTCTCCATGTTCGCGGAGACCCGAGGCTTCTCCACGCTTCGAGCTATCACCAGAAGGTCGTCATTACCGCAGAAGACGTGGCCGACTACCTCTTGAGACGACCAGAGCGCAAGGGTGTCATCGTAGCGCGTCCCACCGAGCCGAAACCGGGCTCAAAGCAGAAAGCTCCGTAGGAGGTTTCGAGAGACTTCGAGCCGATATCGGGCGGTCGATCGCAGATCGTCGATGGGATCGACGTCTCGTTCCAGCAGGGAAACGGCCTCGTCGACCACCCGACGCGTGGGCTTTTTGCCTCGAAGGAAGCTCTCCACCGTCTCGAGCCGCCGAGCGGTCACTGCCATGCTCCCGAGGGCGAAGCGTAGCTCGCGGATGCGGCCGTCGCGGCGCAGCCAAAGGAGCCCGGCGGCGACGGTTTTGGAGATGGCGGACGCCTTTCGGGTTCCGACCTTTCGAAAGAGCGCCCGCGATGGGCTTCGATGATACGGGAGATCGATGGATTCGATGAGCTCACCCCGCTCGAGAGCCGTACGCTTGACTCCGACGAACACGTCTCGGATCGCCATGCCTCGCCGCCTCGCAGAGGAAACCAGTCTCACCCTGGCGTCGTACACCAGAAGGGGCGGGAAGGTATCCCCAGCAGGCGAAGCGTTGGCGATATTGCCTCCGATCGTACCCCGTGTTTGAATCTGGCGCCCCCCGATGGTGGCACAGGCCTGAGCCAGCAGGGGAAATCGCCTGCGGACGACGTCGTGAGACTGCAACTGCCAGTGTGTGGCGAGCGAGCCGACTCGGAGAGTCCTGCCCGCCTCCCGAATCCGACGCCAGCTGCTGAGGCGGGAAAGGTCGATGACCGTCAACCCGTTGGCCTCTCCGGCGTTCCAGCTAACCATAAAGTCCGTACCGCCGGCGAGGGGCACCGCGCCGTCGAACCGCGCAGTGAGCTCGATGGCTTCTGTTGCGGTTCCGGGCCGCACCACCTTCATGCTTCGGGCGTCGCCTCTCATCGTCGGCGCACCGCCGTCAGCACGGATTCCACGATCTGTTGATACCCGGTGCAGCGGCAGAGGTTTCCCGAGAGCGCCACTCGAATCGCGTCGGGGTCGTCGCGGCCTCCGGACCGCAAATAGGCCCACGCCGTGACGAGCATTCCTGGCGTGCAGATGCCGCACTGAGTTCCTCCCGCTTCGAGAAACGCCTTCTGGAGCGGACTCAGGCCCTCGGGAGTGCCCAGGGCCTCGACGGTCTCGACTCGGCGTCCTGCGACCTGGCAAACGGGCACGAGACAGGCATTGACCGGCTCGCCATCGATCAACACGGTGCAGGCGCCGCACTCCCCTTCACCACATCCCTCTTTAGTGCCAGTTAGGCGAAAGTCTTCCCGAAGCACATCGAGCAGGCGCTTGAAGGCCGGGCCTCGAAAACGCCGCTTCCTACCGTTGACGCGGAGCTCGATCATGAAACGCTTCCTCGATCTGTTCGGGAAGAGCGGGGAGGGCCGTGAGAAACAACCCGGTCGCATCGTGGATTGCGGCCACGATCGCCGGGGCGGGAACGTCCATGGGAAGCTCTCCGACGCCTTTCGCGCCGAACGGGCCTCGGGAGTAGGGCTCCTCGACGATCTCGACCCGGATGGGAGGCGTGTCCAGAGTCGTCGGAATCACGTAGTTGGTGAACTGAGCGTTGGCCATGGCCCCGTTCTCGAATACCACGTTCTCCAGAAGAGCATAGCCGATGCCCTGAACGGTTCCGCCCAGGATCTGTCCCTCGACGAGCAGAGGGTTGATGGCTCGGCCCACATCCTGGGCGGTGACGACGTCCCGGATCGTGACCTCGTAAGTGAGCTTGTCGACTTCGACCTCGGCAACGAGCGTCGCGTAACCGTAGGCCCCGTAGGCATCTCCGCGGTAGGTCTCCTCGTCCCACTCGATCTCCCCAGGTTTCTCGAACTCCTCGGTGATGGAGAGATTCTTGCCTCGAAGCGCGGCCCGGGTCAGAGGCCAGCGGACTCCGTCGGCGGCGAGCCGCTCCTTGATCTTGTCGGCGGAGCGCTCGAGCAAGCCGCCGACGATCATGCAGGTGCGGCTGGCGACCGTGGGTCCGCTGTTGGGCACTTGGTTCGTGTCCGGCGTCTCGACGCGAATCCATTCGTAAGGCACGTCGAGCGCCTCCGCGACGATCTGGGCGAGGATGCTCGTAGTTCCCTGTCCGATCTCGGTCGAAGCGGCGTCGACGACGATATCGCCTGCTGGGGTCAACCTCACGCCCGCCCGGCTCTTGAGGAAAATCTCTCCGCTTCCGGTGAAGCCAGCGCCGTGGAAGACGGTCGCCAGGCCGACGCCCCGCCACGTCGGGTTTTTCCGGACGCGATTCCACCGTGCGGCGGCTTTCTTTCGGCGAGAGTACTGGCTCTTTTCGAGAGCGCGGTCGAGCGTTTGCCTCGCCCCCACGCTCTCGCGGAGAACTTGGCCGGTCGCCGTCGTCGAGCCGAGCCGAAACAGGTTCTTTCGCCGCAGCGCGACGGAGTCGATTCCGAGCGTCTTCGCGATCTTCTCCATATGAAGCTCGGCGGCGAACAGGGTCTGAGGCGCTCCGAAGCCCCGGAAGGCGCCGTTGGGTGGGGTGTTCGTCGCCACCACTCGGCCCCGAATGCGTACGTTCGGGCATTCATAGGGACCACTCGCATGAAGAATGCCCCGGGAAAGCACGACGGGCGAAAGCGTAATGTAGGCGCCTCCGTCCATGAGGACATCGATGTCCTGGGCGACGAGAGTGCCGTCGCGCCTGACTCCGGTGCGGTGGCGGATGCGCGCCGGATGGCGCTTCGTCGTCGCCCGCATGTCCTCGTGCCGGTCGTAGACGAGCTTGACGGGCCGCTTCGCCTTGAGGGCGAGGAGAGCCGCGTGCGCGGCGATGATGTTCGGATACTCTTCCTTTCCACCGAACCCACCACCGGTAGCCGCCTGGATCACCCGAATCTTCCCGGGATCGCGAGGGAATATCGGCAAGAGCGCCTTGTGGACGTAATAGGGGCACTGCATCGAGCCGAGGACCACGAGCGTTCCATCGGATTCTTCCCAGGCGGCGATACCGTTCGTCTCGATATAGGCCTGTTCCTGGTGCGGAACCCGGTACTCTTCTTCCACGATGGCGTCGGCTTCGGCAAAACCCGCTTCGAGATCTCCCTTCTGGATCTCGAAGCTCTTAAAAACCGTGCTCGAGCGCTCGGGGTCGAGAACGGGCTCGAGCGGGTCGTAGTCGATGCGAACGTGCTTCGACGCATCGTAGGCCATTGCGCGATCGGGATGGCCGAGCACCAGCAGCGGCTCTTCCACGTGGCGCACCTCGTCGCGGGCGAGAACCGGCTGATCCCGTTCGATCAAGAGAACGGTGTTCTCTCCGGGGATGTCATCGGCCGTCGCCACGACGACGCCCGTCCAGTCGAACGATGGATCGAAATGAATCTGCTTGATTCGGCCCCGCGGAACGGTAGCCCGCACCGTCACCGCGTGCAGGACATCCTGGAATCGAAAGTCGTCGATGTACTTGGCGACTCCGGTGAGCTTTTCCGGGCCTTCCTTGCGCCTCGAGCGCATCCCCACACTCGGCATGGTGGCTATTAAACTCTA
>DASPGQ010000813.1 GCA_035620555.1 Vicinamibacteria bacterium | reverse complement strand
GGGCGTTTCTCCTTGAAGAACGGTCGAACTCTGATGAGTCCAGAGGACGTCGAGCTTCAAAAACTCCGTGAGACCGTAGTCGAAGAAGACTCCGTAGCTTCCGGAATCCTTGACTTCGAGGATCACGTTGTCGGTCCCCTGCCCCGTTCGGAAGGCACCGTTCGCCCGAAGTCCGTAAAAGGGAGTGATCTCGATGGCAGGCTGTGCGGTGGTCGTGTCTGCCGACGCGAGCCAAACCATTACCACAGCGAGTACGATCTTGAGCAACATGTGATGGGGTCTCCTGGCCATAGAATCGCTGCGGAGTTTATCGCATTCCGCTGACGTGCGGCGCGGAATCAGTCTGCTCAACGATATTGACGCGCCTGCATCTCGAAGAGTGCGGCGTACGAGCCCGAGCGGCCGAGCAGCTGCTCGTGAGTGCCGCTCTCGGTGATCCTTCCGCCATCCAGTACGCAGATGCGGTCGGCGAGTCGAACCGTGGAGAAGCGATGGCTTATGAGGACGGCAGTCTTGTCGCGGGTAAGCTCCCGGAACCGATGGAACAATGCGAGCTCAGCCCTGGCATCGACGGAGGCGGTCGGCTCGTCCAGTACGATGACCTGAGCTTCGCGGAAAAAACCTCTGGCGAGCGCGACCTTCTGCCACTCGCCCACGCTCAGCTCTTCACCATCGACGAACCACTTGCCGAGCACGGTATCGTAGCCATTTTTCAGCCGACGCAAGAACTCATCGGCGCCCGAGCGCTCCGCGGCGCGCTCGACGCCGGGGTCTCCGAGGGCGAGGTCGACGTTTCCGAGCCAGATGTTCTCCCGGGCGGTGAGATAGTAGGGAACGTAGTCCTGGAAGACGACGCTGACCGCTCGCCGCAATTGTTCCGTCGAAAGCTCACGAAGATCCACGCCATCGATGGTGATTCGACCCCGCGTCGGATCGTAGAAACGGCAGAGGAGCTTGACGATCGTCGACTTGCCGGCGCCGTTCTCTCCGACGAGTGCCACCTTCTCGCCGCATCCGATGGTGAAGCTTACGCCCTCGAGAACCGTCTGCGAGCTGTTCGGATAAGCGAAATGGACACCATCGAAGACGATTCCCTGTCGCAAAGGCAACCTCAGCGGCGGAGGAGCCGGGGAAACGGTGATTCGGCTCGGCAACGTCAGGAACTCGCTGACGTGAGAGAGGAACAAGCTGTGCTCGTAGAGTCCGGCCAGGCTCATCAGGGCGCCTTTCAGATAACCTTGTCCGCGCTGGAACGCCTGGTAGTACATCACGACGTCGCCGATGGTCATGACACCCCTCGCGGCCTCGAGCGCGACGAACGCGAAAGCTCCGAAGACGGCAAGCGTGCTGATGCCCTGGCCGAGCAGCTCGGCCAGGGCGCGTTTCGCCTGAAATTGCAGACGCTCCCGCACGAGGCCGGCACTCAGCTCGCGATAGCGGCTCATGAAGAGCTTCCCGAGCCCGAAGAGGCGGAGCTCCTTGGCGAACTGGTTTCCGGTGATCATCCAGTTGTAGTACCAGGCCCTGCGCTCGCGCGACGTTCTCTCCTTCTGCCAGCGGTAGAGGGCCCTCGACGTCCTCACCCGTACCAGAATGTCGGGGATGTTCGCCAGGAGGACGACGAGGGCCACTCCCCAGTGGAGAAAGAAGAGGAGGGCGGCGACGGCCACAAGCGATACCGCGTTCTGGCCGAGCAGCACCAAATCGCCCAGGACCCGGGTCGGCCGAACGGGTGCCTCGGCCCGCGCCCGATGCGACAGATCGTAGTACTGCGAGTCCTCGAAATACTGGAGGTCGACCAACGTGGACTTCTTCTGAAGGACCTCGTTCATTCGCAACGTGACCATCTGGCTTTGAGCGTCTTGAACGAGCCTCGCGAGCCCTCCGACCAGAGCGCCCAGGAGGGCGAGCGCCGCACCGACTCCGATCCAGGTCGTGACGGCGATTACTTCCGTGCGTGAGCCGGAATCGATGGCGGCGGCGACCGAGTCCACGATCAGCTTCATGACGTAGAGAGAAAAAAGAGGAAGCACCCCTTGCACGAAGACGAGACAGACGTGAGCGATCGTGAGAAGGGGGCCGGAGCGCCAAACGATCTGAAGGGCAAAACGAAGCTCGAGCATTCGGTCGAGTCTCGCTCGCAGAGTCCCGGGAGGCGCTTCGCTCACCTGGGCCCCGAGATTAGCACAGACTCCCTCGGTGCCCGATGCAACGCCGTGAGCTATGCTAGCCGTGGACGCCAAGCCGGTATGAAACCCGTCGCGATCACTGGCATCTAAGGGATGTGGGGAGAGGTGAGAAAATGCACCGACGAGATTTCCTGGGCGTCGCCGGCCTTTTCTTGAGCAAAGGCCTCGGTGAATCGATGGACACCGATTTCGAGAAATTGGAAAAGTCTAAAGACGAGTGGCGGAAGCTTCTCCCGCGCGAGGCGTACGTGGTGCTCTTCGAGGAGCAGACCGAGCGGCCCTTCACGAGCCCGCTGGTGGAGGAAAAGCGCAAGGGGCTCTACCTTTGCGCGGCGTGTTTTCTCCCGCTTTTCGAGTCCGAGGCCAAGTACGAGAGCGGAACGGGTTGGCCGAGCTTCTTTCGTCCCATCGAGAAACGGTTGGGGACGAAATGGGATTTCAAGCTCGTCTACCCCAGAACCGAATACCATTGCGCCCGCTGCGGCGGCCATCAAGGGCACGTGTTCAAGGACGGACCGCGACCGACGGGACAGAGATGGTGCAACAACGGGGTGGCACTCCGCTTCGTTCCCGCTTCTGAGGCACTTCCAGCTTTGAGGAATTGAAGATGAGGGTGTTTGCCGTTCTCGTCCTCGCGCTCGGCACGCTGCCGCTATCCGGGGCTGAGCTGGAAAAGGCCACGTTCGCCGGTGGCTGCTTCTGGTGCATGGAGCCGCCGTTCGACGCGCTCGAAGGGGTGATATCGACGACGTCGGGCTACATCGGAGGCCGCGTCGAGAATCCGAGCTACGAGCAGGTCTCGTACGGCGGCACGGGACATCTCGAGGCGGTCGAGATTCTCTACGATCCGAAGAAGGTGAGCTACGAGAAGCTCCTCGAGGTGTTCTGGGTGAACGTCAATCCCACCGACGGTGCGGGTCAGTTCTGCGATCGGGGCTCGCAATACGCGACCGCCATCTTCTTCCACGACGAAGAGCAACGTCGGCTCGCGGAAGAATCCAAACGGGAGATCGAGGAGTCGGGCCGTCTCGACAAGAAGATCGTCACTCCCATCCGTGAGGCGACGGCCTTCTACCGCGCGGAGGAGTACCATCAGGACTATTACACGAAGAATCCGTTTCGATACAAGCTCTACCGAGCGGGTTGCGGTCGGGATCGGATCCTCAGGCAGCTATGGGGAGACGAGGCAACCCATTGAAACTGAAGTGGCGGTTCCCCAGGTCTCAGACTGGCCAGGCTTCCTGCCGATAGGCCATGTCCCAGAACATCCATTCGTAGCGCGACGTCGTCACGAAGTGGCGACGCATGCGCTCCCGGGACGAATGTCCCTCCTCGCGAGCGACCTCGTCCATGATGTCGAGCACCGTCACCACCGTCGCCTCGTAGGCCTCGCTTCCGTAAGTTTCTATCCAGCGCTGGTAGAGGGGATTGGGTGATCCCTTGCCGAGGAGCACCTTTCCGACTTCGGCGTAAATCCAGTAGCAGGGTAAAACGGCGCTCAGAGCTTCGCCGAAGGGGCGAGCCTGTGCGGCCGAGAGGAGATAGCTCGTGTAGGCAAGCGTCGTCGGCGCCGGCGGACGGGTGCGAAGCTCCTCTTCGGAGAGACCAAACTCCTCGAAGTAACTCTCGTGCAGGGCTCGCTCGGCCTCGAGAGAGCCAATCGCATCGCGATTGAAGGCAACGATCCATTCGTCCCTGGGAGCCTTCGAGGCCATGATCGACAAGGCGCGGGCAAACTCCGTGAGGTAATAGGTATCCTCGACGATATAGAAACGGAAGGAGTCGACATCGAGCGTTCCGTCGGCGAGCCCCGTCAGAAACGGGTGAGCGAGAATGTTCCGGTACACCGACTCCGCGGCGCTCCATAGCTCTCCGCTGAATCCCTCCCGGCGCACTCAGCGACCCGGGCGCCCCGGCGGGAAGGGGTAACGATCCGTGCCTCGGCGAAAGGCTTCCGCCCCCATGCCGTCGATCCGTTTCAGAATCAGCTCGAGACGTTCGAACACCTGGTCACGGTTCTGCCCCCAGACATATTTCCCGATTGCGTCCTTGATCTCGTCTTTGGTGAGAGCTCGCAAACGCTCGATCAGCTCGGGCCGATATCGGGTGGGGTATCGCTCTCGATCACCGTCGTACTCGACGCACCAGAAACGCGCGTGAGTACCGGTGCCGGCACCATTGAGATCGTTCAAGAGCGTCTTCTGATAGCGGAAGGTCTTCGAATTGTCGATGAGTATCAAACGCTCGTCCGGCGACACGATGGCGTTATTGAGATGTCGATCGATGTTCGCGATGAGATCGTCGAACAGCCACATCACGCTCACCTGGTCTCGCCAGGTCCCTACGTCCCGCATGGTCCCTTCGAACTTGTTCATGCTCACGCCCTCGACCCAGAGCTGGAGCGAGCCCTTCCGACCTCGAATACCTCGTCTCACCGTGGGGGGAACCATTCCGAGCCCGAGGAGCTTGTCGAGCTCGTAGGCCGCGACCTCGCTCTTCCAGCTATCGTGGTTCTTGTCGACTTTCTTGAAGGCGGCGTAGCGAACCACCCCGTCGCGCTCCAGAGTCACTTTCTCGGGATTCGTGATACCGGTACCGATCTTCTCGCGGTGAGTGATATCCGCTTCTTCGAGGAAATGCTCGATCGCCGCCTGATCGGGCCACTGCTTCGGCCGCTCCTGCCCGAGGGCGAGCGCGCTCGACAGAAGGCTCACCGCGAGCGGGGAACCAGCGAATATGAGTAAATTGCGGTGCATGGGCGTCCAATCGCCGCTCGACATCGTAACGAGTATTGATAGCATCCGTTCGCGCTCTTTTTCAACTTCCCCGTGGAGGAACACCAAAATGACGAGATACCTCTGGGCTATCGGTCTCGCCTTCGCACAGACATCCCTGGCGCAAGAGCGCGTCGATGAAGAGATCATCGCTCGGATCAAAATGGAGGGCTTCCAGCGGTCCCAACTAATGGAGACCCTTTCTTATCTGACCGACGTGTACGGGCCACGACTGACCGGCTCCCCGGGACTGGACGAGGCAGCGACCTGGTGTGTCGAGAGGCTGAAGGGTTGGGGATTGACGGGCGCACGGCTCGAGAGCTGGGGCGAGTTCGGAAGGGGCTGGTCGGTCGAGAGCTACTCGGTGGAAATGACCGCCCCGAGGTATGCTCGCCTTTCCGCCACCCCCCATGCCTGGTCTCCGGGAACGGACGGGGTCATCGAGGGAACACCGATGCTCGTCGAGATAAGTGGCAAAGAGGACTTCGACACATATCGGGGAAAGCTCAAAGGCCGCATCGTGCTTCGAGGAAAGCCCGAGGCAGCTCGTTCGCGCTTCGAGCCCGCGGCGAAGCGGCTCGACGAGAAAGAAATGTCCGAAGCCAGACGGGCCATCGACCCGGGGGAGCCTCGCAGCTTCTGGGAGGAGGACGAGGAATGGCAGAAGTCCGTGGCCCGGGAGCGGGAGATCGTCGATTTCTTCCGTGACGAGGGCATTGCGGTCCTCATCGAGCCCAGCGAGCGCGATGGAGCCAACGTGCGCGTTTCCGCGCTCGGCTATTTCCTGGGAACCGACGTCTCATACTTCCCGTCGTTCGTGATGGCGAAAGAGCACTACG